>JAFXIM010000289.1 GCA_017533165.1 Eggerthellaceae bacterium | reverse complement strand
ACGGAATTTCAGAGCGTAACACTACTTCGGAAGGCGGCTCTCGTTCATGAACAAGCAGATGACCAGGAGATCTTTTGCCCAGCTTGCGGGTTTGGGCGCTGTATCCTTTGCTTTCGGTTCTGCGATGAGCGCCTGTTCGTCAGGTGGTGGCACGTCTTCTGAGTCTGTTCCCGGCACCTCCAATCAGGTCATAGTTTCCATGACTCCTGGATCTGAGCCAGTCGCGGGCTTTGACCCCATGGTTTCCTGGGGTTGTGGCGAGCACGTTCACGAGCCGCTCATTCAATCGACGCTCATCACGACTGACGCCAATCTTGGCTTTGTACATGATTTGGCAACCGATTACCGTTGCGACCCTGATGGTATGAGATGGGTATTTACCATTCGTGACGATGTCGTGTTTACTGATGGTGTAGCCCTCACTGCCGAAGACGTCGCCTTCACCATTAATGGCATTATTGCAAGTGAAGCTGCTCAAGCTGATCTTTCTATGGTTCGGGAAGCTGTCGCCAAGGATCTCGTTACCGTTGAGATCTACATGCATACCCCCAACAATGCGCTCCTGCACACGCTTGCCGTTATGGGAATCGTCCCGGCGCATGCGTATGGCAAGGACTACGGGGCCAATCCCATTGGCTCGGGCCGCTACATGCTTGAGCAGTGGGATCGTGGGCAGCAGGTCATCCTGAAGGCCAATCCGAACTACTACGGCAAAGCGCCGCTGATGGAGCGTGTGGTGGTCGCCTTCATGGAGGAGGACAACTCCCTTGCTTGCGTTAAGGCGAAGCAGGTTGATGTTGCCTACACGTCCGCGACGCTTGTCGGCGATCAATACGAGGACTTTGACCTTCTGAGATGCAAGTCCGTCGATTCCCGCGGTATCTCCCTTCCCTGTGTTCCTGCTGGATCTCCCGCCAAGATCGAGGACGGCGTTTCGTATGCGGTTGGCAACGATGTCACCTGCGACCTTGCCATTCGCCAGGCGATGAACTGCGGCGTTGATCGCCAGCGCATGATCGATCATGTGCTCAACGGGTATGGCACCTGCGCATACAGTGTGGGAGACGGCATGCCCTGGTCCTCTCCCGATATGAAGGTGGAGTATGACGAAGAAAGGGCCATATCCATTCTCGAGCAGGGTGGATGGCAGCTTGGCGCGGACGGCGTTAGGGAGAAAAACGGCGTACGTGCGGCCTTTGACCTTCTGTATTCAGCGGGCGATTCAGTTCGCCAGGCCCTGGCGTCTGACTTTGCCGACCAGATGACTGCTCTGGGCATTGATGTTACGGTCCGTGGTGCCAGCTGGGATGACATTTACCCGCAGCAGTACAGTACGCCGGTGCTGTGGGGCTGGGGATCAAACACGCCGGTGGAGATGTACGAGCTGACGCATTCCCGCGGTTGGGGCAATTACGCGAGCTACGAAAACGCGCAGGTAGATGCTTCTTTGGAAGCAGCCCTTTGCGCTCAGACCGAAGAAGAGTCCTACCGGCTTTACTGGAAGGCGCAGTGGGATGAGTCCACTGAGCAGGGAATTGCCCCCCAAGGTGCTTCCACGTGGATTTGGTTGGCCAATATAGACCATCTGTATTTCGCTCGATCCGACCTTAAGGTGGCTGAGCAAAAGCCGCATCCACATGGACTTGGATGGTCCCTGGTAAACAACGTAGATACTTGGTCATGGCAATAGCTCTTCGTCAAATTGGCAAGTTTCTCGCACTGCTGCTTGCAGTGAGCTTTCTAGCGTTCTTTTTGGTGAGCGTATCTCCCGTCGACCCTGTGCAGGCAAACGTCGGGCAAGCTGCCCTCATGTCCATGAGCGATGCGAAGCGCGAGCAGCTTATGGCGTATTGGGGTTCGGACGCGCCCTTGTTAGAACGTTACGCCAATTGGCTGATCGCTTTCCTTCAGGGTGATATGGGCACCTCTCTCCGCTACAACGCACCCGTGAGCGAGGTCATTGCGACTCGCGCGGTAAACTCCTTGGCCCTTATGGTCATTGCGTGGGTGATGAGCGGCGTTTTGGGCTTTGTCCTCGGCGTGCTGGCAGCGGTGTATCGTGACAGTTGGATCGATCGAGCTATCAAGGCCTACTGCTACGTTCTCGCATCGGTGCCCACGTTTTGGTTGGGTCTGGTGTTTTTGGTGGTGTTTGCGGTCGAGCTCGGCTGGTTTCCGCTCGGCTTTTCGGTGCCTCTGGGAAAGACGGCTGCTGAGGTTACTCTGCTTGATGCGGCGCGTCATATCGCACTGCCGGCTCTCACGCTTTCCGTCATCGGTGTGGCTAATATCGCTCTCCACACGAGGGAGAAGGCCATCGATGTTCTTCAGAGCGATTACGTGCGCTTTGCACGCGCAAGGGGCGAACAGACTTGGACGATTGTCGCCAAGCACGGTTTGCGAAACTTAGCCTTGCCTGCGCTCACCTTGCAGTTTGCCTCTGTCTCCGAGATATTCGGCGGATCGGTCCTCGTCGAGCAGGTCTTTTCGTACCCAGGACTTGGCCAGGCGGCTGTGACGGCGGGCCTCGGGGGAGACGTCGCCTTGCTGGCGGGAATCGCTGTGTTCTCAGCGGTCCTCGTGTTTGCCGGAAACCTTGCGGCCAATGTGCTTTATGGCGTGGTTGACCCGCGTATGAGGGATCGTCGAGGCGGCGATGCGCGCATTCGTCAGGCATCCTGCGAACAGACGGGGGGTGAAGTCGATGCGCCTTAACCCCGATGTCTATGCGGCTCTTCATCGGCCGCAGCGCCGATTCGTGGCGAACCGAAAGCTCAGCCTGGCCTTATGTGTTGGCGCCTTTGCACTGCTTGCCATAGTTGTCGCATGCGGCTTGGTGTGTCATGATGCAGCGGTTAAGACCGACTTTCTGCAGAAGAACCTTGCTCCATGTTCTGCGCATCCCTTTGGCACCGATTGGATGGGTCGCGATATGCTCATGCGCACCATTGCGGGCCTTTCTGTCAGCGTTCTTATCGGCCTTTTGGCGGCTAGCGTATCGGCGCTTATAGCTTTGGTCTTGGGCACTGCGGCGGCGTTGGGTGGAAAACGCGTAGATGCGGCCGTTACGTGGCTCATTGACCTCATGATGGGCCTTCCTCACATTGTGCTTCTGATACTCATTTCCTACGCGCTCGGAAAGGGCTTCTGGGGAGTTGCCGTTGGTGTCGCCTTGACCCATTGGCCTAGCCTGGCTCGCGTAGTACGTGCCGAAGTGCTCCAGTGCAAGGAGTCGAACTACGTTGCAGTTGCACGCAGGTTAGGCGCAAGCCCGCTGCAGATTGCCTGGAGACATATGGTTCCCTACGTTTTGCCTCAGTTCATCGTCGGTCTCATTCTTCTATTTCCGCATGCCATTCTGCATGAGGCGGCTATCACCTTCCTTGGCTTTGGTCTTCCTCCCGAGATGCCGGCCATTGGCATTATCTTGAGCGAGGCCATGTCGTATCTGTCGGCGGGAATGTGGTGGCTTGCGGTTTTGCCGGGAGTTGCCCTCGTGTGCGTTGTGCTGCTGTTCGACTTGGCTGGATCGAGCCTGCGCAGGCTTGTTGATCCTCATAGTTCTCAGGAATAAGGAGGTGGAGAACATGACAGCCTTAAAGCATGCTGAGATTTATGAGGAAGTGCATGATGACGTACATGAGGACGCGCAATTCCATCACGGGCACGACCACGCTTGCGTATCCGCGCACCCTCACGGACACCACCTTCTCCAAGTTGAGGATCTTTGCGTGAGCTTTCGTATGTACGATTCAGCGGAAACGCGCTTCTTCGCAGCGCAGCAACGTGAGGTGAGGGTTATAGATCACCTGAACGTCTCAGTACATGAGGGTGAGATACTGGCTGTCGTTGGGGCGTCCGGTTCGGGAAAAACACTGCTTGCGGATTGCGTGATGGGCCTGTTCGAGCCAAATTCCATTGTCACGGGCACTATCTGGTTTGACGGGCAGAGGCAAGATGGGGAAACGGTCTCCGCCTTGCGCGGCAAGGGTCTTTCCCTTGTTCCTCAAAGCGTGGCACACCTTGATCCTTTGATGAGGGTTGGCAAGCAGGTTGAGGGATTTGCCCAAGGTGCGCAGTCGAGGCCGGATCGAAGGAGGCGTCGTCAAGAATTGTTTGCTCGATATGGCCTCGATGAGGATGTGGCGTCCCTCTACCCCCACGAGTTGTCGGGAGGTATGGCGCGTCGCGTGTTGCTGTGCTGTGCACTCATGGATGATCCCCGAGTCATTGTGGCGGACGAGCCCACTCCTGGCTTGGATTTAGAGTTGGCCGTGAAGGCTTTGGATGATTTTCGAGAGTTTGCCAACGGGGGCAACGGCGTGCTTTTGATCACGCACGACATCGAGCTGGCGTTACGCGTGGCTGACCGCGTTGCCGTCTTTAAGGACGGCACGGTGGTGGAAGAGACGGCGGTAGCAAACTTTGCTTCCCCCGAAACCCTGCGCCATCCCTTCAGCAGGGCTTTGTGGCATGCTCTGCCGGAGCATGGATTTGAGGTGCAGCATGCTTGAGGCCCGCAATGTGAGCTTTGCCTATCCACGTGCAAGCCGTACTCTGTATGAAAACTTCTCGCTTCAGGTTGAGCCGGGGGAGCGCGTTGCTCTGCTGGCACCTTCGGGATTCGGGAAGACCACGCTGTGCCGCATTTTGGCGGGGTACGAAAAGCCTCAGGCGGGTGAGGTGCTTGTCGACGGCGCCCGCCTTCCCGAACGCGGAGCGTGTCCGGTTCAGCTCATCTTGCAGCATCCCGAGCTCGCGCTCGATCCTCGCATGCGCATGGTCGACTCGCTCGAGGAGGCGGGGGGAGCTTTTGCCGGGCTGCGCGGTCGGGTGAATGCTGGCCTGGTGCTAGCTGAGGAGACGGCGGCGAGCGGCGATGAAGCCGAGCGTCTTTTGCGCGGCCTCGGCATTCGCCGCGAGTGGCTTACGCGCTTCCCGCATGAGTTGTCAGGTGGTGAGCTCCAGCGCTTCTGCGTGGCTAGGGCTTTGGCCGGCAAGCCTCGTTATCTTATCGCCGATGAGATTTCCACTATGCTCGATGCCCTGACCCAAGCTCAAATATGGAGGTTTTTGCTCGAGGAGGCGGAATCCTGCAACATGGGCCTCGTTTTCGTGTCCCATTCACCTGCGCTAACGCAACGTTTGGCCACGCGTGAGATCGATCTTGCGGGGTAGCCGTTTTCTTAAAGGAGATCGGCTGCTGGAGCTGATGGCGTTATTCGCAAGCGCTATCATAAGTGCGTCAGACCGAGGATAGGAGCGAACATGATCGTTACCACTACCGCTAATGTTGAGGGCTATCGCGTCACCGGTTACTACGGCATCGTTTTCGGCGAGGTTGTTACCGGCGTCAACTTTTTGAAGGATTTCGGCGCGGGCATTCGCAATATCGTCGGCGGCCGCAGCGCTGGTTATGAGGATGAGCTGCTCAAGGCGCGAAACGAGGCGTTGGCAGAAATGGAAAAGCGCGCCGCAAAGATGGGCGCGCACGCAGTCGTTGGCGTCGATGTTGACTATGAGGTTCTCGGAGAGATGAACAACATGCTCATGGTTACCTGCTCTGGAACCGCTGTCACCCTTGCTCAGGCATAGCTTTTCCTAGTGCCCTAGAACCTTCCTGACTCCTCCTGCGGTGATTGCCGCCCCGCCTCCAACGATGAGTATTCCAGGACCTGGTAGGAGGAGGAAGGGAAAGCCGATTGCCATGGTTCCGGTGCCGAAGGCGGTTTGGGCAATGCCGAATACCCGGCGGCCCAATCCGCCTTTTTTCGTGTGCTCATGGGGTGTGATGTGCATGATTGCCTCCCTGTCTCGTTTGTCTGCGTTTGAGTCGACGCTTTTCTCCATTGTATGAACATGCAGGACGGGGAGATCGCCTGTGTGTAAACACGTTATCTCTACGAAAACAGTCCAATACCTTGCCGAAGCACTAGGCGCTCGGTCTCATTGCGGGCTGATATCTGGTAACGTTTGCATTGCGGGCGGCGTGTTTGCTGGTTGCAGGTGAAGAGGCTCAGCTTGCGAGGACGTGCTCCCCATATGGTTTGAACGGGAGCGAAAGGGGACGTTTCGTGGATTACGACAAGCTGCGTGGTGACCTTCGCGATTATTACGGCACGGCGATGTTCAACGGCAACCCAATGGCCATGATGGAGCTCGAGGAAGGCCGAGCCATGACTTTGACCGACATCATGTCCTGTTGCGATGAAGTAAGCGACATGTCCAACCAGCGCGTTTCGGCCTTGGTTCGTCAGTTGGTTACTGATGGCCGTGTCGAGCGTTTTGAGGAAAAGCGATTGGCATACTTTAGGGCTTACGGGGCTTGATCATAGCCTTATCCGCTAGGTTATTGGGTGGATTTCGCCTGTGGGCCGGTGCGGTTGTGCGGTCTAATACGCCTTTACGATACTCTCGAGGTAGGCGCGATAGCGCTCTGCCAACCCTGCGGGGCTTTGTATTGTCACGTCAGAGCCGAATTGCGCCAGCCAACCGTAGAAGGCGGGGCTTTCCATGACGCGCACGTGTACGAGTGAATGCTCGTCGTCGAGCTTTGAGACCCTTGCCTTGCCCAAGGTCATCTCCGATGCATCGGGGGAGAAGAAGCGATCCATGATGGAGTTCATGAGCTCCTGTTTCACCAAAAAAGTAACGGCGGTTTCCGAGCCTGAGAACATGCCGAAAGATCGTTCGACGTGCTTGTCCGGGTTGAAAGTGGCGATGGTCTGATTGCGCAGAGCAGGCTCGTCCGATACGCTCACTTCGCTCATGCGATCCACGCGGTACGTGGATAGCGCTTCGTACTTTTCGCTATACGTGATCAGGTAGTACAGGTTGCTCGCGTAGATCAGGCTGACTGGCGTCTCCAGATAAACCCTACCGTCTTTTCGCAGGCGCTTCTTTCCGCTTGCGTCGTATTCAAGGTAGGAGAACTGAATCTTTTTCTTGTTAGTAAGAGCAAGACGTATGGTGTCGACAGTCGAAAACGCGCTCTCCTCGGGTTTCTTGATGCGGCCGAGAACGTGAACCTTGCCCATGAGCTGGTTTCGCTGTTTGCTCGAGGCCAGGTTCTGAAGGCGCAGGGATAGGTGGTCGGCCTGCTTGTGGGTGATAAAGCGCGACGATTGGACGGCGTCGATGATCAGCATGAGTTCCGATAGGCTGAAGTCACGGCTGGCGAGGTGGTAGGCCACATGAGGCTTGCGCAGAGTTTGGATGTCCATCCCGAAATCGCGGAGTGCCTCGATGTCTCGATAGATCGATTTACGCTCGGCGTCGATGCCCTGCTCGGCTAGTCGGGCGATGATCTCCGGCATGGAAAGGCCGTTGATTTCGTCGGTTTCCTCTTCGAACAAACGCGCGAGGGCGAGGATCTTGATCTTCTGGTTTTCGCTCTTAGGCATGGCCTTGTCCTTCCTCACTGTCCCGTTAATGATACTATGCTTTCGTATTTGAAGTGACGCGGTCCCCTGTGCATAGCGGGGTTTAGCGCATCAATTGCGTTTTGCGTTCGGTATCACGGAGGTGCGAAGGTGACGTCTGGACCTTCTTTAGATGGCGACAACCTGCTGGTGTTCCCTCGAACGATGTTTGGCACTGCGTATGTGTACGACGTTGAAACCGAGGAGGGCGATCCCGTTCGACTTCTCGAGGTTGAGGGCGTGTTCGAATCTGCAAGCTACACCGATGGGCGTCGATTCGAGCCCACCTTCGAATATTACCGCGCCTTCGATCACCTGTTTGAGGCTTTCTCCAAGCCCAATCGCGTGCTCATGATAGGCGGGGGAGCCTGTGCCTACCCCAAGCATTTCGTAGCATCTCAGCCGCATGGCGCCATGGATGTCATCGAGATAGATCCCGTTATCATTCGCATCGCCCGCAAGCACTTTTTCGTTGACGAGCTGATTGATCGCTATCATACAAAGGAAAGCGGTCGGTTGAATCTCGTATGCGCAGATGGACGTAGCTATTTAGATGAGGCAGCTTGCGAAGGTAAGCGCTATGAAGTCATCATCAACGATTCCTTTGCGGGAGGCGAGGCCACCTCTTCGCTTGTTGATGACGCGGGCCTAGCCGCGGTGAAGAAATGCCTGAAACCCGAGGGCCTCTATCTCATTAACGTTATCTGTGACATTGAAGATGATGCTCGCGACATTCTGGAAGTAGTCTTCGCCCTGCGCCGGCGCTTTGAATTCGTGCATGTGATTCCCTGCCCTGACGAGGTGTTCGGCGGTGTGGACAACAACCTGGTGATTGCCACTGATGGAGGATACGAGTTCAGCGGCTGTCTTCCCTTGCCAGATGAGGATTTGCTTGCATAAGAGGCCTGCGTTGGACGATGTCGCCGTCTCAGCCCGGGTGCGGTGCCTAGCGCTGATCAGGGGACCTAGAACTTGCCCGTCTTCTTTAGCTCTTCGGCAAGGTAGCGCTCTGTTTCCTCAAGGTTCTTCTTCTTGAGTTGGTGCTCCCAGATCTCGATGCAATCCCAACCCATTTCCTCGAGCTGCTGTTTCGTGCGCTTGTCGCGCTCAACGTTGCGCTCGAACTTAGCCACCCAGTACTCGACGTTGCTTTTTGGGAGGCCGTAGTTGCAGATGGGGCAGCGATGCCAGAAGCAGCCCTGCACGAAGATGGCAACCTTGCGGCCCGGGTATGCGATGTCGGGATGCCCCGGTGCCTTCTTCCAATCGAGTCGGTATCCCGGAAAGCCAAGCTTGCGCAGCATGGCGCGTACCTTTATCTCGGGCGAAGTGTCGCGTCTCTTGTTGCCTTGCATGCACTTGCGCACCTGGGGCAGGGGCGGCCCATCGGGCAGGGAGACGGTTTCGTAGTGTTTTTCGGTCGCTTTCATAGGCAATCATGATATCGTTTCTCGGGCGTTGCGTGCGGGGTATTGCCAAACATCCCAGGAGGTCGATTCTGGCCAGTAGGGCTCGCGCGTACCCAAGGCGGTTTATGGCGAAGGTAAGGAGGTGCTGCCTTGAAGGAGTTTGTTCGCAAGAACATTGTGCTCACCATTGCTTTCATTGCCGCAGTGCTTACCTGCCTTTTCGTACCGCCTGATGATGCCTATCTCGGCTACGTGGACGTGAAGACCATTGCCTGTTTGTTCAGCATTCTTGCAGTGGTGGGGGCAATGCGCAATTTGGGCATGTTCCAGTACGCGGCCCGCAAGATCATACAGGGTTTCCACGACTGCCGAGCGGCGGTGTGCGCCTTGGTGGGCGTCACCATGGTGGTATCCATGGTGGCTACGAACGACATGGCGCTCATCATGATGCTTCCCTTGTCGGCGGCAACTTTGCTTGCTGCGGGGTGGGGAAGAGCGCTTCCCTTCACCTTCATCATGCAGAACCTTGCCGCAAATCTCGGCGGCATGATCTT
>JAFXIM010000288.1 GCA_017533165.1 Eggerthellaceae bacterium | reverse complement strand
GAACCTTCTTGATATCAGTTCGTTTTCCCATGAGGACCTCTCGTACGTTAGTCGGTGCATGCTTTCATGCGTCTCTGAAACAGGGCGCACGAAAACGAGCCGTTTACAGCTTCCATCATTGTAAAACGACCTCGTTACTTTGCCGTTACGCAAAGTGGATTTAGGCGTGAATTTAGGAGCAAAATCAGTTGGAGAAGGTAAGCGTGAAGTTAAAGAGAGCGGGGGTGGGGCTAGGGCAGACATGAGCGGCGTCGAAGAAAGCAAAGGGCGAAACCGGATAGGGCGGAAGCAAGGTCCGCGTGATCGATTCCTCTTACGTTCGCAACGGCTCCGAAGAGCTTTACCGATTGGCGTCCTTGCGATCGAGAACGGCCAATATCGCGATGAGCACGATGGTCAAGACCAACATGCCTCCCACGCCGACGAACATCGACATATAAGATCCGGTGGCGTCAATGACAGAACCCCAGATGAATCCAGCCGTTGCCCCGGCTAAGGTTGCCGCCATGGAAATGCGCGAATAGATCTGCGCGTAATCCCGATTGCCGAAGGAGTGCCTGGTCAGAATGGGCATCATCACATTGGTCACGCCGTAGTAGAAGCCATAGGTGAAAGCGGCGGCGTAGATGACCACGGCGTTTCCGGCTCCTATGGCCAAAAGGGCAACGCCCACGACGCCAAGGGATACGCCGGCGATAGAGCCCGCATAGGGGAAACGGTCACCCACATAGCCAAGAACGATCTTTGAGATCGTCTGTCCGGCCATGGCCACCGAGGACGCCGTCGCGCCCAAAAGCGGCATAAGCGCGCCGATCTCAGAGAGGTTTACGTAGCTTGGAATCATGAAGTAAACGTACATGTTGAAGTTGAGCGAGAAGCACATCACGAGCAAAAGGGGGAAGGTGCGCGTCCGGAAAGCGGCGCGGGCACCCATGCCCTGTTCGGAAATGGCAAGGTTTGCCTCGGCCTCTTCGGCTTCGGTCGCGCCCGAGGGCAAAGCCTCGAGGTCTGCGTCGGACGTCTTGGCTGCGTTAGGCTCG
This sequence comes from Eggerthellaceae bacterium, assembly GCA_017533165.1. The sequence goes on along the minus strand of JAFXIM010000288.1, from coordinate 5,921 downwards.
GCACCCCAAGGCAGCACACCCTTCTTTTCAGGGCTGTCGGAAACGAAGAGAATGCCGGTGGGCAGGGTTGCGATGGCCAGCGCCGCGAAGACTAGGTAGGTGGCAGACCAGCCAATTGTTTCCAGAAGCACGCCGCCAACAGCGCTCCACACAACACCGCCAACGCCGGTGAAGGCCATGACGATGCCGATGAAGAAGCCCGCTCGCTTGGCGAACCAGCGATTGATGAGGGTTGACGGGGCGATGAACAAAAGCATGGTTACGCTGATGCCCATCACGAGGGCGGCGACGAAGAACTGCCAAAGCGCCTGCATCTGAGAGAGCCACACGAAGTCTGCGGCAGCCAAGGCAATGGCACCGCCCACGCAGATGCGCGCGTCGACGCGGGAGAAAAGCTTGCCGAGCAAGGGAAGGGCCACCAAAGACGCCGCCCAGAGAAGCGAAGTGTAGTAGCTGAGGGTGCCCGTGCCCACGCCCAGGTGCTCTGAAACCGAGGTGTAGAAGATGCCGGCGCAGCTCAAGCCCAGGGACAGGGGGCCAAAGCTCGTCAAAACGAGCGCTATGACCAGGAGATATCCGAAATGGATTCTACTCTTCACGCTATTCCTCGCCATTCCAGCAATAGGTGCAGATCTTCTCAGGATCGATGCCGATGGCCTCGATCATGCCGTCGAGCGACTGATACTCGAGCGAGTCGAAGCCCATTTCCTCGCAGATGGCCTTCAGCATGCACTGGCCGCGCTCGGTAGAGGCGTCAGCGTATTCCTCAAGATGCTTCTGGCCTTCGTCGCCCTCGATCTGCTGAACGATGCGACGGGCCAGAAGGTCCATGTCGGAGTCGTTGCGGGAGAAGCTCAGGTACTTGCAGCCGAACATGATGGGCGGGCAGGCGGAGCGCATGTGCACTTCCTTAGCTCCCAATCCGTAGAGGAAGTCGACGGTTTCGTGGAGCTGCGTGCCGCGTACGATGGAGTCGTCGATGAAGAGGAGCTTCTTGTCGTGGATGAGGTCATAGACCGGCACCTGCTTCATCTTGGCCACCTTGTTGCGCAGCTTCTGGCTGCCCGGCATGAAGGATCTTGGCCAGGTCGGAGTGTACTTGATGAAGGGGCGTGCGAAGTTGAAGTCGGTTACGTTGGAGTAGCCGATGGCATGCGGCACGCCCGAGTCGGGAATGCCCGCCACGAAGTCTACCTCGGGGACGGCGTCTCGCGCGGCTTCGTCGCGGGCCATGATCTTGCCGTTGTTGTAGCGCATGGTCTCAACATTGACGCCCTCGTAGGTGGAATTGGGATAGCCGTAGTAGGTCCACAAGAAGGCGCAGATCTTCATGTCCTTGCCGGCAGGAGAGATGGTCTCGTAGCCGTCTGCGGTGATGCGGACGATCTCGCCGGGGCCGAGTTCGTACTCGTCAACGTAGTCGAGCTTTTGGTAGGCGAAGGACTCAAAGGTGACGCAGTGACCATCTTCGTCTTTGCCGATCAAAACGGGTAGGCGGCCAAGGTTGTCGCGCGCTGCGATGATCTCGCCTTTGTCGGTCATGATGAGTAGGGTGAGCGAACCGTCGATGACTTCCTGCGCGTGCTTGATGCCCGACACGAAGTCAGATCGCTGGTTAATGAGCGCGGCGACCAGTTCGGTGAAGTTGACCTTGCCCGAGCTCATGGCCATGAATTGAGTGTGGCCGTCGAAGTAGCTTTCTACGAGCTCGTCAGCGTTGCCGATGGCGCCGATGGTGGTGATGGCGAACAGGCCGAGGTGCGACCGGATTAGTAGGGGCTGGGGGTCGTTGTCGCTGATGCAGCCAATGCCTGTACAGCCGTGGAAGCTGTTCAGATCGTCTTCGAACTTGGTGCGAAATGGCGTGTTTTCGATCGAGTGGATCTGACGCTGGAAGCCGTCTTGCGAATCGTGGATGATCATGCCCGCTCGGCGGGTGCCGAGATGGGAATGATAGTCAACGCCAAAGAATACGTCCAAAACGATATCGCGACGGGATGCCGCGCCAAAGAAGCCGCCCACAATAACCTCCGAAAACTCGCTGTGCGCTCAAAGCTTGCGCCCCTGAAGGGAAGTATATAGGCAATTAGCGGGGGTCGAAAGGAGCCTGTGCTCAATTTTTCGCCCAACGAAACAATACGGAAGTGCGGGGCGGTGCTTGTTGACGATGGATGATCGTGCTTGCGAAGCCGCGTTGGCTAGAAGCCTTCTACGTGACGTGCGATAAGGGAGCGGAGTTCGTCGATACCCTCGCCTTTTTCGGATGAGGTGACCACGAGCTCAACACCTTGCGGAAGGTTGAGCTTTTTTCGGATGGCAGCCTTCTGCTTGTTGGCCTGCTGCTTGGAAAGCTTATCCGCCTTGGTGAGCGCAATGGCGAAGGGAAGGCCCGATTCGGCCAGGTAATTCACCATGTGAACGTCAAGTGCGCTCGGGTCGTGGCGGATGTCGATGAGCGAAACCACCAGCGCGAAAGACCTGTCCTGGTTGAAGTAGCCCTCGATGAGCTCGGACCAGCGGCCCTTCTCGGACTTCGACACCTTAGCGTAGCCGTAGCCGGGTAGGTCTACGAAGTCGTAGCCGTCGACATCGTAGAAGTTGATGGTTGCGGTTTTGCCCGGGGTTTGGGAGACCTTGGCTAGGCCCTTGCGGTACATGAGCTTGTTGAGGAGCGAGGACTTTCCCACGTTGGATCGTCCGGCAAAGGAAACCTCGGGGCGATCGGACCCGGGGAGCTGCGACGAGGTGCCGTAAGCGGCCTTGAAGCTGGCGAGATGAAAGTTCACGAAGTTCTCCTGGATTAAATCGGCTCAGCTTAAGCGTGTTTTGTTAAAAAGCCGAGCGTCCGATCGAGTGCTGTTTTGTCTTCCCGTTATTCTAAAGCAGCCGCTAAGCCGTATCAAATCACGTGATGGGAACGTGTTTTTCGTCAGTTGTTACACGGAATAGATACTTCGCATTTTTATGCCGAGCTTTGAATAAAATTATAAGCAGCTAACTGCAGATTCGGGGCGCTACTTGGCGATCGTGGAGGCATTCGGGTTGTCGGTAAAAGTTGATCGGAATGCGCTCAGTCCCTCGGGGGGGGGGTTCTCTGCAGTAACCAAGCTAGGGGTTTTTAGGTAGGGCGGTTAAGATGAGCGCTTATAACGTGATCATCGTCGATGACGATATCAAACAGGCGCGCATTGTCGAGAGTATGGTCTTAGACCATGATTCGGGAGTCGAATTCAACATCGACATTTGCACGAGTTTACAGGAGTTCGAAGCACGGTTGAAGAAGGGATACTCCCCCCAAATCGTGTTCATGGACATCGCCTTCGAAAGCGAAGGCTCGCAGGGCGAAAACGGCATCGACGCAGCTCGCAAGCTGCTGGCTGATCGTGGTTGCGTGCAGCTCATCTACGTGACGGGTCATGTGGAGTACTGCTCCCGCGTCTACCGCACCGAGCATGTGTACTTCTTGCTCAAGCCCATCGACAAGGAAGACTTTGCCGATGCGCTCGACAAAGCCATTGCCAACTTGAAGGCTCGCTCCATGCGCCCCTTTGGCGTTAAGGTGGGAGGCCGCATCATTCGTGTCATCCCGAGCGAGATCGAGTACATTGAGTCAGATCGTCGCAAGGTGCGCATTCATACCTCCGATGGTGTCATCGAAGCTTATGAATCTCTTGGAGGGATTGAATCTAAGCTGCCCTCCATCTTCGTCCAGTGTCACAAAAGCTTCCTCGTCAACATGGAAAAGGTCGTGGAAATGCGAAGCGATGGCCTTGACTTGGTGTCAGGTGCTACCATACCGGTCAGCCAGAAGCGCAGTCGAGAAACCCGCGATGCCTTTACGCGCTACCTGCTTGAGCGACTCTAGCGCCTTTCTATATTCCCATGTCGTTGCTTCTCGATTCGGCCTTTGGGCTGAGCGCAGTACAATTGCTTTTCTACATTCCAGCAGAGCTGGTTGTCATTGCTGCGTCTTTGTTCCTGTTCGATATCAAGAAGAGAGCCCTGTTCTCTGCCGTTGTCTTTGCGCTGTTCGTGGCCAATACCTTCGCTGCGCCGCACCTGCCTTCCGCTCTTGCCGTTTTCGCGGGAGCTGCCGTGCTGGTGGTTCCTCAGCTGCTGTTTTCGAAGGATAGCTTCGCTCGCAAAGCCTTTACCGCAGTTGTTGTGCAGATCGCTCTCGTCATTGCCGAAGTTCCCCCTAGCTTGTACTGGATTGGCATCACCGACCTCGCTCCTACGAGTCCCCAGGCCATAACGGGGTATACGGAGTATCTGCTGTTCGCTCGGGTGATGCATGTTGTTTCGCTTGCCCTGCTTTTACTGGGCGTGCACCGTGCGCAGCAGGCAATCACGGGCCATCGCACCGATCGAGGTGCGCAGTTGTTCATATGGTTGCTTCTCCTGCAGTATCTGATGATTGGCCTTGTCGTTTACACCATGGAGCTCAACCAGGCTTTCTCGGAAAGAGCCGCGCTTGGCCTCTCGATTATCTGTCTCATATGCGTTGTCGCTGATATCGTCTGCTTTATCTTGCTCGATCACTACAATCGCCGCGAGCGCAACCTGTGGCGCATGGCTTATTCGCAAAACGAACTCGACCGATACCTCAAAGCCTACGAGAAGATTGAGCGTGAGGTGTCTCTGCTGGCATCTGTGCGCCATGATCTCCGCAATCAGGTGAACGTCATCATGTATTTGGTTGAGAAGAGGGATGCGGCGTCTGCGAGCGAGCACGTGCGAGAGATGATTGCCGGCTTGGACACGGTGGAGCTTGCGGCTGCTTCTGAGGAAGAAGTCTCCCTGTCGAGTGCGGGGGAAGAGGCCTGCGGCTTTCGGGAGGGCGGCCTCCATCCTGAGGATTCGATATCGGGAGCTCAGATGATGGCGAGTGAGGATTCGGCGCTCTTTTCGAACAGCCGGCCTGTTAGCGCTGTGCGCACGTGGGCTCTGATGGTTTTCCCCCTCAGTCAGGCGCTTACTGCGACATTCCTCTTTTTCTTTGCGTCGAGCACTTATCTTCCCGTGTGGTTCTACGTGCTGAATGTGGTTGCTTGCGCGCTTTGCTTTGTGGCCGACGTCGTCTTGTACTACTACATCGACATAGCCTTCAAGCAGGGCGACGTCGAAATGAAGGCTCATTTTCTCGAGAGTCAGGCGAAGCTTCAGAAGAGATACTATGAGCGCTTGGCTTTTGAGCTGGAGGAGGCTCGACGCTCGCGTCAAGACCTTCGAGATGCCCTGGTTGGTTTGGAGGGCAGGCTTTCTCGAGGCGACGAGGTGGACGCCTCCGCCGTCTTCGAGTCCGTCGTTCTATCACCTGTTTTCAAGGAGAGCCGATTCTGCGAAAACCGCGTGGTAAACGCGCTGGTGTCCATCAAGGCTGCCGCCTGCGCCGAGGAGGATGTCTCCTTTGACTGCCTCATAGCCGTCCCCGAGGATACGTTCGTGTCGACGGTTGATTTGTGCGCCCTGTTTTCGAACATGCTCGACAACGCTTTGCAGTCGTGCCGTCAGGTTGGTGAAGGCAAGCGTTTCATCAAGCTTCGCGCCACTCAGACCGCGGGCGTGCTTGCGGTTACCATGGAGAACAGCTGCAACCTCATGGCGGAAATGGCGTCTGGGCGGGAGGAAGAAGACCTGAGTGTTTTAGAGGCGTGGGACTTGACGCGTTGGGTCGGCACCGCTTCTGGCAAAAGAGAAGGTCGCTCAGATCGCGCTCGCAAGGTGGGTTCAATGGTACGACCCCATGGCTGGGGCTTGCGCATTCTGAGAGACATGGCCGAGCGCTACAACGGAGCGTTTGAGGCAGCATACGAGGAGGGCGGACGATTCCGCACGTCCGTCATGCTTGTCCTGGATGCTTCGGATGTCTAGCCGCCAAGTCAGCTGCGCCCGCGGGTTCGCGGGTTTTCTGCGATCCT
>JAFXIM010000287.1 GCA_017533165.1 Eggerthellaceae bacterium | reverse complement strand
TGCGTAGCGAGACGATTCTCGGGTGTTTGGCGAGCCGTAAGCTCCTCGATAACCGATCGGATGATCTCCATGTTGCATTCAGCCTCGTGCTGCTTTTGATCGAGCTCCGACTGCTTTTTGTCGGGTGCGGGAGAGAGAAGCGGCACTATGAAGGTTGCGACGAGCAGGGTGATCACGATGACGCCGCAGGCGAGGAAGATGATGAGATCGCGCTGCGGGAAGGCAACGAAGGGCTCAAGAGAGAGGGTGTAGGGGATGGTGAGCAAGATGGACAGCGTGATCGTTCCCTTCGCCCCGCAGAAGGTGGTGACGAGCGCCATCTTGGCGTCGGCGGCGGTAAACTTTCGATCGAGCTTAGTGCGCACATAATGGTAGTCCATGGCAAGCACCCACAAAAAGCGCGTGAGGTACAGAATGAGCGTGATACCTAGTATGACCATGAGCAGAAAGCCGTTGTCAAAGGTGATGTCATCCCAGGTACGGTGCATTGCGTGGGGAAGCTGGGTGCCCAAGAGCACGAACACGATGCCGTTGAGGGCGAAGGTGAGCACGCGCCAAACGCTCGAAGAAACGATGTTCATGCGAGAGATGTTGGGGCCGATGGCTCTAGGGGAGATGATGTTGAGTAGGCCGGCGACGACAACTGCAATGATGCCGCTTACGTGGATGGCGTCGGAGAAAAGAAACACGATGAACGGCGTGAAGAGTTCAAAAAGCACATGGAAGGTGGTGTTTTCAACGCCGATGTCGCGTGCTTTGCGAACGATGAAGTTGGCGAGGAGCCCCAGGACGGCTCCTACGACGAGGCCGCCGACGAATTCGTAGGCAAAATTGATAGAGGCGTTTAGCAGGGAGAACGATCCCGTAATGACGGCCGCCAGGGCAAACTGGAAGGAGACGATGCCCGATGCGTCGTTGAGGAGCAGCTCGCCCTTGAGAATGCTCTGCTGGCGTTTGGGGATACTGACGGTTTTGGCGAGGGAGGTGACGGCAACGGCATCCGTTGGGCCGAGCGCCGCGCCGAGCGCGAATGCGGCAGCAAGCGGGATGGATGGGATGATGAGATTGAGCGCGAAGCCTATGACGAGCGCCGTGGCAACCACGAGCCCGATAGCTAGGGAGAGCACGGGCTTGCGTTCACGCCACAGGTCAGCCTTGTTGGCGTGCTTTGCTTCATCGAACAATAGCGGCGCGATGAAGAGCACCAGGAAGAGCTCTGGGTCAAGGTTGATGGTGATTTCGGAGGGCGTGAGCACCGCGAAGGCGCAGCCGAGGGCGATTTGTACGAGAGGCAGGGAAACGTGCGGGACAATCTGATCGATAACTGATGAGATGAGCACGCCGGCAAGCAAGATGAGCGCAAGCGCAAATGCTTCCATAGGCGGAGGCTCCTTCCATATGGCTTTGTCTTATGATTTCGATGCAATTTTACCAATCCAGCCGCCCGATAAGGGATTCGATCAGGCCTTCTTCACGAAATGCAAGTAAACAGGGGGCGATTCGTTGCCCCCTGTGGCCGTCTCGTTTGTTGCCTATTGAGGCCGCGACTTTTCATGCGCGTTCGACATGCGGGCGACCCGCACAGACCCGCCGAGGTGTCTATCTAGGATCTGCGCCTTGCGAAATACACCTTTTCCTTCTTGAACACCTCGAACTCTTCTACGCTTGCAATGTAGAGACGAAGCTGGGCGAAGCCGAGGTCGCGAACTTTGAAGTCCTTAAACTCGCTTTTGATCAGATCGCCGAGATGGGTGAGCGCAATGCCTTCCTCGCCGGCGCCGGTAAGCTGCTCCCTTATGAGAACCTGAGGTGTGCGCGGTTCCTCGCGACGCCTGCGTTCAACGGTGATCTTGCGCTTTCGACGAGGCTTGCGAGCAGGTTTATCCGGGTTGATCTCGGCCTTCGGCTCATCGGGTCGCGCTGCGGCTTCCTCGACCTTTTCGGCGGGCGCGCTGTCCTGAGCGCGCTCTTCCTGCTTTTCGACAGCTGCCTTATCTGTCTTTGCGCCGCGCTTGCTGCCCGTCTTTTCAGGGGCTTTGTCTGCTGTTTTGCCCGGGACTTTGTCGATATGCTTTTCGACCTGCTTATCAGCCTGTTTGTCTGCCATCTTATCGGCGCTATTTTCGGCATGGCTGTCCGCCGCCTTGCCACCAGCCTTTTCCTGCTGCGCCTCCGTAGGCCTTTCAATCTGCTTTTCCTCATGCGCGTCAGCTTCCTGGCTGTCGGCAAGCTCGACTGCGACAGAGCTGTGATCCTTGGTGATCTTTACACGGGTGAATTCTCCGAGCAATTTGGAGAGAAGGTTGGTTCCGTAGTTTCGCACGTCGAAGTCGGGGTAGCGCTTCTGCAGTCGGCTTCCGATCTCGCCCAAGCCGGTCGCCTTGCCGTTGTTTTGGTTGTCGATGATGATGTCGACTACGGCCTGCTCAACCTCGCTCTTGCTCATGGTGGGGCCGTTGGCCTTTTCGCTGCGCTCGTTTTTCACGAGCAGTTCGAGAACGGTGAAGATATCGCATGCTTTGCGGAAGGGCGTCGGCGTTTTCTTTTCGCCCATGCCGATCACCGTGTGTCCGCTCTCGCGCAGTCGACTGGCCAGGCGAGTAAAGTCGCTGTCGGAAGATACGATGCAGAAGCCCTCGACGCTGCCGCCGTAGAGGATGTCCATGGCGTCGATGATCATGGCCGAGTCGGTGGAGTTCTTGCCGTAGGTGTAGCTGAACTGCTGGATGGGAGTAATCGAATTCTCGAGTAGGGCATCTTTCCATTTGGCATGCAGGGACAAGGTCCAGTCACCGTAGATTCTTTTGTAGGTGATGGTGCCGTACTTGGATAGTTCGGTAAGGATGGGCTTGATGTACTTTGCCGAAACGTTGTCGGCGTCGATGAGCAGCGCGAAGCGCTTGTCGGGCGTAATGCCGACGCTTTGCTTGGATTCCATAGTTCTCCTTGCGGTGCAACCACGCAAAAGCACGCGAACGAAAGCCCGCATACCAGCGATTGCGTCTATTCCAATGTGTGCAAGGGAAGGCTTTGCGAGATGGAGGAGGTGCAAAGTCTTGCCTTCGGGCAAGCGCATGCTGCTGCCGGTTGCCCTGCGCCCGTTTGCGCCGGGGGCGGCGCGGCTACGCGACTGCCTCGTGGCATACATCATAACCTTTGCTCTCCGTCTTGAGCTCCGCGCTGAGGCATTTGCTGTGAAAACGGCGAAAATGGGCGTATCATGAGACTGGCAAGACAAGCTGAGTCGATATTGGAGGGCAGTGTCGTGAGCACCGAGATTGTTGATGCATCGTATGTTTTGGATCACTTGGGAGAAATCCCCATCGTTGACCTTCGTCCGGAATTCATGTTCGACTCGTTCCATGTTCCTGGTGCCAAAAGCATCGACTACTGGTTCTATAAGACTCAGAATGGCTTTACGCTTGGAACGCGTCTGGCGCAGTTCCTCGGAGAGATGGGCGTTGGTGCGTCTGATCCCGTGATCATCATGTGCCAGAGCGGTCAGATGTCCGTTGAGGCTTGTGAGCTACTTGAGGGACAGGGCTTTACCGAGCTTCGTCACTACGCGGGCGGATTCAGCGACTGGGCATCCGACAAGTCCCGTCCTCGTGAATAGGGCTGTGTGGACGCAAGTTCGCGACTTTGCGATTTAGTGAAAAAACTCCTTGCCAAGTATTATCTCAATCCGTATAATACTTCCTTGCGCCATGGTGGGTGTGGCCTAGTTGGCTAAGGCGCCAGATTGTGGCTCTGGAGATCGTGGGTTCGAGTCCCATCATCCACCCCAGCGCGCTTGAAAATTTCAGAAATTTAGTCTTGCACCGAGTGATTTGTTAGACTAGAATAGTCAGGCGCTTTGAGCGCTGCGAGTTTTGGACCATTAGCTTAGTTGGTAGAGCAGGGGACTCTTAATCCCAAGGTCGAAGGTTCGAGTCCTTCATGGTCCACCACGAATTTCCGGGTCAGCCCATTGCGGCTGGCCTTTTTTATATTCTCAGCTTCGGCTGAATCTTATGGGGGCGTAGCTCAATGGTGGAGCAGGGGACTCATAATCCCTTGGTTGTCGGTTCGAGCCCGGCCGCCCCTACCACCGCCACATAAAGGCCGTCTTCGGACGGCCTTTGTTGTTTCTCCTGAATCTGCGGGACTGCAGGCCTCGTTATTCTTCGCCGCAAGTCCATGTGCAAACGTCGTTTTCGCCAGCTAAGATCGCGGATCGCAACTATGCTATATACTGTCTCTCTGTGTTTTACAGCGCGTGAGCGCGATTTGCGAGGAGGGCGGGTCCAAACCGTTCTCCCAGACATGAAAGAGGCGTCAATGAGCAGCGATACCTTCCAGGCAAGCAAGAAGATTAGCGATGAGATCAAAGCGGATCTTCCGCTTCATCCCGAGAAGTACACCATGCTGACCGGCGACCGACCCACCGGTCGTCTGCATATGGGTCACTACTTCGGCACCATTAAGGAGCGCGTCAAGCTGCAGGAGCTTGGCATCACCACCCGAATCATCATCGCCGATTACCAGGTCATCACCGACCGTGACACCACGGCAAACATCGCCGACAACGTGCACAACATGGTTATCGACTACATGGCTTGCGGCATTGATCCGGAGAAGACCATTATCTTCACCCATTCTTCCGTTCCTGCGCTCAACCAGCTTATGCTGCCCTTCCTCTCTCTTTGCACCGAGGCGGAGCTCATGCGTAACCCCACCGTCAAATCGGAGCAGGAAGCTTCGGGACACGCTCTCACCGGCCTTCTGCTGACCTACCCGGTGCATCAGGCGTGCGACATTCTCTTCTGCAAGGGCAACGTTGTTCCCGTAGGTAAGGACCAGCTGCCCCACATCGAGCAGACTCGCCAGATCGCGCGCCGCTTCAACGACCGTTATGCGCCCGTGTTCCCCGAGCCTCATGGTCTTCTGACTGAGGCTGTTGAGATCCCCGGCCTCGATGGCCGCAAGATGTCGAAGAGCTACGGAAACGCCATCGCGCTTTCCGCCACCGCTGAGGAGACTGCCAAGCTCATCAAGAAGTCCAAGACGGATTCCGAGCGCTTCATCACCTTCGACAAGGAAAATCGCCCCGGTGTTTCCGCTCTGCTTACTACCGCGGCTCTGTGCACCGGCCGTTCGGAGATCGAGATCGCCGAAGAGATCGGCAACGACGGTTCCGGCGCCCTGAAGAAGTACGTTACGGCCGCCGTCAATGACTACCTGGCACCTATTCGCGCGCGCCGTGAGGAGCTGCTCAAGGATATGGATTACGTTCGCGACGTACTTTCCGAGGGCAACCGTAAGGCAAACGAGATTGCAAACGCCACCCTTGACGAGGTGCGTGAAGCGATGGGTATGGTTTACTAAACTTACCCCTTGCATCGCGATTTGCGAAGCACTACAATACTTATTCGCTGTCGAGCTTTTGCTCGATGCCTTATGGTCGCTTGGCTCAGCGGGAGAGCATCGCCTTCACACGGCGGGGGTCACAGGTTCAAATCCTGTAGCGACCACCATGAATTCCAGGAGCCTGACATCGTCGGGCTCTTTTTCTTTTCCGGCAACTTTTAGGGGACGGATCGATGATTCTTCAGACCGAGCATATTTCCAAGGCGTATGGCGGCCGCCAGCTTTTCAAGGACGTCACTTTCCGTTTGGAGGAATACGATCGCTTGGCTCTCGTGGGACCTAACGGTGCCGGTAAAACCACCCTGCTCAACATCATCTCCGGCGAAGATGACCCCGATGAGGGTCGCATCCTGTTTGCAAAGGGCGCGCGCGTGGGCTACCTCGAGCAGGAAGCCATCGAAATGGGGGAGGCGCCTGTTTTCGAGGAAGTAATCTCATCACAGGTCGAAGTGCTCGAGGCGGAGCGTCGGCTGAGACAACTTGAGGACTCCCTGGGCGATAACCCCACTGAACAACAGCTTGCTGCGTGCGGCCGTGCTCGCGATGCCTATGAAATGATGGGCGGCTATTCTCTTGAGGCGAAGGTGCGCGGCGTGCTCTTCGGCCTTGGCTTCAAGGAGGATGACATGCGCCGGCTTACTACCGAGTATTCGGGTGGCTGGCAGATGCGCATCGCGCTTGCAAAGCTGCTCATCCGCAACCCTGAGATCCTCTTGCTTGACGAGCCAACCAATCACCTCGACCTCGAATCGGTTCGTTGGCTTGAGGGCTTTCTGCGCAGCTACCAGGGTACGGTGATCGTCGTCAGTCATGACCGCGCCTTTATGGACAATATGGTTGATCGTGTCGCCGAGATCGACAATGGCCAAGTTAACCTCTATAAAGGCAATTACTCCGCCTACCTTCGCCTCCGCGCCGAGCGCATCGAGCGCCTTCGCATAGAGAAGGCCAAGCAGGATGAGGAACTCGCTCATCTGCAAGCCTTCGTTGACAAATTCCGCTACAAGGCAACCAAGGCCAAGCAGGCGCAAGAGCGCGCACGCCGTATCGAGAAGATCATGGCCGAGCGCATTGAGATTCCCGAAGAGAAGAAGACCGTCAAGTTTAACTTCGTGCAACCCCCGCGAACTGGTGACATGGTAGTCAAGGCCCGCGGCTTGAAGAAGCGCTACGGCGAGAACAAGGTGTACGATGGCGCCGACTTCACCATGTACCGCGGAGACAAGATTGCGCTTGTCGGCCCCAATGGCGCGGGCAAGTCCACCTTGCTCAAGATGATTGCTGGCGTACTTGAACCCGATGCGGGAAGCATCGATTACGGTGTGCACGTATCGCTCACCTATTACGCCCAGCATCAGCTCGAAGAGCTGCGGTCGGGCAATACCGTGTTCGAAGAGCTTGATCGTGTGGCGCCCGCGTGGACCATCTCTCAGGTTCGCACCCTGCTCGGCGCCTTCCTATTTCACGGCGATGATGTAGAGAAGAAGGTAAGCGTTCTTTCGGGTGGGGAGAAGAGCCGTCTGGCCTTGGCTAAGATGCTCGTCGCCCCAAGCCCTCTTTTGTGCCTTGACGAACCCACCAACCACCTTGATATTTCAAGTTCCGACATTCTTGAGCAGGCCCTGCAGCAGTTTGAGGGCTCCATTCTTTTCATCACGCACGATAGGCACCTGATTCGCCAGGTGGCAAACCGCATCGTTGAGGTAACGCCGGGTAAGATTACCGTTTATGACGGTGACTATGATTACTACCTGTTCAAGTCGGGGCAGCTTGACAACCCTGCTTCAGACCAGCACTCCTTGGTAGATGACATGTTTGGAGCCGATGCCGCCCCCTCCCGAACTTCGAGAACCAGCGTTACGGTAAATAGGCGAAATGACCGCATGCCTACCGCAACTAAGACTCCCAAAGCTGTCCGTTCCGAGGGAGCGTCGAAGTCTGCCGATGCCTCGCAGAAAGCTATTGCCGGTCAGCTGACAGCGCCGAAGGCGAGCGCTCCAAAGACGAAGGAGCAAAAGCGTCGTGAGGCAGAGGCGCGTAACCGCGCATATGCCGCGCTAAAGCATCAGCGCAAACGCATCGCGGAACTCGATGCTCAGATGGAGCGAGATAACGCACGTATGGAAGAGCTGCTGTCCCTTATGGCAGATCCTGATTTCTACATCAACGAAAAGGCCTCAAGCGACGCCGTGGCAGAGCATGCGAAACTCAAGGCTCGCATCGCGGAGGCTGAGGAAGAGTGGTTCATGCTTAATGAGCAGCTCGAAGAGGAGATGGCCCGCCAACAGGCCGATCTTGTCTAGAGTGGTGCGGGTCTAGATCGTCTTGATCTGCGTGCTCGAAGCGCAAGCGCTGCCCGTTTTCAAGTAGTTTGAGATGCTCTCGAGAGATTCGTTCGGCTGCTCTAGGGCCCAGCGCTTATAGACGGCAAGGACGCCTGCGACGTAGAAGGTCACGCCATAGCTGACATGCAGGCTGTGCGTGGGGTCGTCGATATCGCACATGGCGAGAATCTCTTCCGTAAGTGGCTTTTCCAGGTAGGCCAGCAGATCGTCAATGGGCACGTAGGGAGCTATATCGCGCGTTCCGGTGGTGTTGGAGAAGTCCACATGTTCGTCCGTCATACGATAGATTTCCGACATGAGATCGCTCGGGTCGAGCGAATCGCACTTGCGGGGCGTTGTGCACTTGAGGTCCTGGGCCATGCGCTTGGCCTCCTCTTTTGCAAGGGATTGCATAAGCGCATCGATTGACGGATAGTGGAGGTAGAAGGTCTTGCGATCGATGTTGGCCTCTGCGGCGAGCGCCGAAATGGTGATTTTCTTGAAGTCTCGTTCAGAGGCAAGCTTCACAAAGGCTTCCTTGATAGCCGCTTCTGTTTTGATGACTCGGCGGTCGTTTTCACGTTTGATCTTGCTAGCCATGATCGACCCCATAATTCGTCGGCTGTGGATTATTAAACACAACGAGCATAGCTATTCTATGTATATGCGGCAATTACCACTATTATTAAATACGACAAATAAATCTCGTTTGTTTAGATAATGGGTAGAAAAACGAAGAAGGGCCATTTATCGATACGAGGCGCGACTTCGAGCGCATGCGATACAATATAGCGGTTGTCTGTTTTGCAATGCAGACCGATCATTCCAGCCTAGAGAGGTCTACCATGCCCATCATTGATTACCTGCGCCGTAATGCATCTCAGTACGGCAACGAAATCGCTCTTGTCGCCGTCAACCCCGGGGTTAAGGAACATCGCCGCATCACCTGGCGTGACTACAACCTCATCGAAAGTTCGGAGCCCAAGGCTTTTCGTCGTGAAATCACTTGGGGTGTGTTCGATGAGAAGGCCAACCGTTTTGCAAACCTGCTCATAGAGCGTGGTATCAAGAAGGGTGACAAGGTTGCCATTCTCATGATGAACTGCATCGATTGGCTTCCCGTGTACTTTGGAGCGCTGAAAGCGGGTGCTGTCGCCGTGCCGCTTAACTTCCGCTACACCAGTGATGAGATTGTTTACTGCCTTGGTCTTTCCGAAGCTGACGTGCTCGTGTTCGGCACTCAGTTCGTCGGCCGTATGGAGGATGCGCTTCCCAAGCTTGAGCATGATATCCCCATGTTCTTCGTGGGCACTGACTGCCCCTCCTTTGCCGAGGACTATTCCGAGCTTACGTCCAACTGCTCTGGCCGTGACCCGATGATCCCGCTTTCGGATTCCGACGATGCTGCCATCTACTTCAGCAGTGGCACTACCGGTTTTCCCAAGGCCATTTTGCACAACCACGAAAGCCTCACTCACGCCGCCCTGACCGAGCAGAACCACCATGGTCAGACTCGCGATGATGTCTTTTTGTGCATTCCTCCGCTGTATCACACGGGTGCGAAGATGCATTGGTTCGGCAGTCTCGTGAGCGGCTCGCGCGCGGTTATCTTGCAGGGCGCCGACCCGCGCACCATCCTCGAAACCGCCAGCGAAGAGCGTTGCACCATCGTGTGGCTGCTCGTTCCCTGGGCTCAGGACATCCTTCTTGCTCTTGAGCAGGGTGACGTCAAGCTTGAGGACTACCATCTTGATCAGTGGAGGCTCATGCACATCGGTGCTCAGCCTGTTCCGAAGAGTCTCGTTACCAAGTGGAAGAGCGTCTTCCCGCACCACGATTACGACACCAACTACGGCCTGTCCGAATCGATCGGCCCCGGCTGCGTGCATTTGGGCGTTGAAAACATCGACCACGTGGGCGCCATCGGCGTAGCCGGCTTTGGCTGGGAGGCCAAGATCGTCTCTCCTGATGGAAACGAGGTTGAGCAGGGAAGCGTCGGCGAGCTCTGCGTCAAGGGCCCGGGCCTTATGACCTGCTACTACAACAACCCCGAGGCAACCGCTGAGGTTCTCGTTGATGGCTGGCTGCTCACGGGCGATATGGCTCGTCAGGATGAGCACGGCATGATCTGGCTTGTCGACCGCAAGAAGGACGTCGTCATCTCCGGTGGCGAGAACATTTACCCCGTCCAGATCGAGGACTTCCTCTCGAAGCATCCCGCCATCAAGGATGTGGCGGTTATCGGCTTGCCGCATGAGCGTCTCGGTGAGATTCCTGCAGCTATTATCGAACTCAAGCCCGGTATGGATGACGTTACCGAGGCTGATATCGATGCCTTCTGTCAGGAGCTTCCGCGCTACAAGCGCCCCAAGAAGATCGTCCTTGCCGATGTTCCGCGTAATCCCACTGGCAAGATCGAGAAGCCCAAGCTGCGAGAGATGTACGGTGCTAACCGTCTTGTCGATCAGCAGGTGAGCGATTAGGCGCATCCATGTTAAACATTGTTCTGATCGAACCGGAAATCCCTCAGAACACGGGCAATATCGCGCGTACCTGTGCTTGCATAGGTGCGCGCTTGCATCTAGTTGAGCCCATGGGATTTCGTCTGACGAGCAAAAACCTCTCTCGTGCGGGCTGTGACTACTGGGATGAGGTCGATATCGTTCGGTGGCCGAGTGCGGAGGCTTTTTTCGCCGAACACGACACTTCGGAGATCTACCTTTTCACGGGCGCTGCTGATCGATCCTACGCAAGCGTAAGCTATGGCCCTGATGCCTTCCTGGTGTTTGGAAGGGAAAGCCGTGGTCTCGACCCTGCCATTATCGAAAAGAGAATTGATCGCTGCGTCCGAATACCCATGCGCGAGGGCCTGAGAAGCCTTAACTTGTCAAATGCCGTAGCCATTGCCTCTTACGAGGCTTTGCGCCAGCATCAGTTCGATCGTTTGGTGTGATTTTGATTTGTGATCCCCAGCGAGATAGCATGGCGGGCCTTGGCATAGGATAAACTAGGAAAGTTGTAACCGATTGGCATTCCGCGCGCGACCGCTTTGATTTCGTGCCGCGGGAGCGAGCCAGGCTAACTGCAGTGAGAAAGACCCTATGTCAAGCCAATACTTCATGTACTACATATTCTCGATCCTGTGTTTCGTGCCCGCGCTCGTCTTACACGAGGCTGCCCATGCTTTTGCCGCATACCGGCTGGGCGATCCCACCGCTAAGCGCTCGGGCAGGTTGTCGCTGAACCCTTTGAAGCACATTGACCCATTTGGAACGGTTATCCTGCCCCTCATGCTCATGTTTTTGAACATGCCCATCTTCGGCTATGCGAAGCCTGTCCCCTATAACCCCTCGTATTTCAAGGATCCGCGCAAGGGTGATGTCATCGTTGGTCTGGCTGGTCCTGCGGCAAACCTGTGCCTTGCCCTGCTGGCTTCGGGTTTGGCCTGGGTGCTCATCTATGCTGCGCCCGGTGCCTTCGAAAGCCAGTCCTTTCTCAACTTCTACGCATGGTTCTTGCCCATGTTCGTGCTGATAAACCTGTATCTTATGTTCTTCAACTTGCTGCCCATACCGCCGCTTGACGGCTCCTCTGTGTTTGCCATTCTCATTCCGCGGGCATACCTTCCGAAGTACTATCAGATACAGCAGTACGCTTTCCCCGTGTTCATGATTGCCATGGTGGTTTTGCCTTACGTGTTTAACTTCAGCCCCTTCTCGTGGTATTTCGACATCACGGCAGGCAATCTCGCTAACCTTTTGTTCCCTCTCGAGATTTCCTAGCGAGCGGTCGATGGCATACAAAGTTCGTATAGAGAGTTTCGAGGGCCCCTTCGATTTGCTGCTGTACTTGGTCAGCAGGCAGAAGGTTGACATCGGCGCCATTTCCATCACCGAGATCGCCGATCAGTACCTCGAAGAGGTTTCACGCTTGGAAAACCTTGATCTTGACGTGGCAAGTGACTTTCTCTTGGTTGCATCAACCCTGCTCGAGATCAAAGCTGAAAGCCTCATCCCGCGCGATCGCACTGATATCGACGAGGACATAGCCGAGCTTGCACCAAGCGAGGCCCGCGATATTCTTGTTGCGCGTTTGGTGGATTACAAGAAATTCAAAAACGCTGCCGCTGCGTTGCATGCAAGGCAGATCGCGGAAGGGCGCATGCATGTGCGCCCCTTTGGCCCCGACGCCAGCTTCCTCGGCCTTATGCCCGACTTTCTCAAGGACGTCTCCTTGGATGCCTTGGCTCTGCTTGCCGCGCGAGCCATGGCTCGTCGCGAGGTGTTTCTGCTGGAGTCCGAGCACATTGCGGCAAAGCCCATTCCGGTCGAGATTCATGTGCGCGCCATTCACCAGCGCATATCCAATCGCAAACACCTCATGTTCTCCGACCTCGTCGGCTCGGCTACGCCGCCCGAGTTGGTGGTGGTTACCTTCCTCGCCATTTTGGAGCTCTACAAACGTCAGATGGTCAAGCTTGAGCAGCAGGAGAACTTCGGGGATATCTCAATTGACTACATCGAAGGCTCGGGGGAGCTGAGCCTTGTCGGCGAAGACGTTCTGACGTCCGCTGAAGGATAGAAGGGAAGCCTCATGTTCCAAGGCTTGCATGAAAACCAGATCAAGGGTGCTGTTGAGGCCCTTCTCTTCGTCACCGACGAGCCCGTAGGCGCGGTTACGATGGCAAGCATGCTCGAATGCGAGGTGGGTAAGGTGCTGGCTGCCCTCGAGGATCTGCGAGATCAGCTTGAGCGCGAAAATCGCGGTATCCAGCTTCGTGAGGTTGCGGGTGGTTGGCGCTTGTTTACCCATCCTGTGTACCATGAACTCATCGAGAAGTACGTGCTTTCCTGGGACACGCGCAAGCTTTCCAGTGCAGCCATGGAGACACTTGCCGTCATCGCCTACACCCAGCCCGTGACGCGAGCGGGTGTGGCCTCCGTGCGCGGCGTCAATTCGGACAGCTCCATCAACTCCCTTGTTGAAAAAGGCTTGGTGCGAGAGGCTGGCGTTGCCGATACGCCGGGTAATCCCGTGCTCTATGCGACCACGCGCGGCTTTCTCGAGAAGTTTGGCCTTCGCTCGGTCGCCGACCTTCCCGATCTGGCTGACTTTGCGCCTGATGACGAAACGCGCGCCCTCATTGCCGAGAGACTGTCGGCGACACGCGATGACGCCAAGGTGTCTGAAGAGCACGCGCGACTCATGGCCGCGGCTATGATGAATGCTGGTGACGAGGCTTTCGTGCACGAGGGCGAAGGAGACGGGGACTCTTCTCAAAGCGCATCTGCCCTGTCCGCCCAAGCCATGTTTACTGAGGCCATTGCGTCTACGCTTGGCATGGTCGACAAGATCGATTTCGATTCGCTCGTCTTTGATACTGACGACGAATAGATTAAATGCGGAGATCGGGAGTGGCGATGGAGGAAATGAGGCTGCAAAAGTACTTGGCGCGCGCGGGCGTGGCATCCCGCCGTGCGTCCGAAGCCCTCATCGTCGAAGGCCGCGTTACCGTGAACGGCGCCTGTGTGAGCGAGCTGGGTGCAAAGGTTATGGCTGGTCGGGACGAAGTTTGTGTCGATGGGAGACCTGTGAGCCTTCCCGCTGACCAGGTTACCATCATGCTCCACAAGCCGGCGGGCTATACCACTACCATGTCGGATCCGCATGCCAAGCATACGGTAGCCGAGCTCGTTCCCGTCAATGAATACCCGGGTTTGTTTCCCGTGGGCCGACTGGATACCGATACAACGGGCCTTCTGCTGTTCTCGACTGACGGAAAACTGGGAAACGCGCTGCTTCATCCTCGCAGGCACGTAACCAAAAACTACCTTGCTCTCGTTGAGGGCTGTCTGTCAGACCGCGACGCCCTGCGTCTGGCGAAGGGCATCGAACTTTCTGATGGCATGACCTTGCCTGCAGATGTGCGCGTTGCTCGCGGGAAGCAGGCAAAGCGCGCCGCGGCTCTGATAGGAGAAGACAGCTTGGCGAGCGGCCTTTCCAAGCGCAACGGGAATGGCGGTTCTCTTCCACCGCCTTCGAATGGTTCAAGCTATGTGCTGGTCGGCCTTCGTGAGGGGAGAAAGCGGCAGGTGCGTCGCATGCTCGAAGCGGTTGGGCATCCCGTCGTAGCGCTTCATCGCGAAAGCTTCGGGCCGCTTGAGCTGGGCGACCTTCCTCGTGGCTCATGGCGTCCTTTGAGCGCCGATGAATTGCGTGCGCTCAAGGCGGCTTGCGGCGAAGAGGGTCTTTCGTGAGAAGCCTGAACGCTGCGGAGGCGGCGCGCGACATCGAATGTGCGAGACGGATGCTAGAGCAACGCGGGTCATCGCGCTTTGCTGCCTCAGGGGCGCACGATCCAACCGCCTCGCGGTATTTCGTTCTCGAGAAGCTGTTTACCTACTTCGACTTTAACGAGCGTTCTCATTTGCTTGACGTGGGATGCGCCAACGGGCGCGTGCTTGCGTATTTTGCGCAGGAGGGCTTTCCCGGTCGAGCGACAGGCGTCGAGCTTGATCCCGAGCTCGCGCAAGCTGCCAAGAAGTGGACAAAGGATTACCCTCAGCTTGCCGTGAAGCAGGGAGATGTGCTGGAACTTGATTTGAGCCCCTACTCTGATTTCTATCTGTTCAACCCCTTTGACAATTTTGTCCTGGTGCGGTTCATCGAAAAGCTAGAAACTGAGGCGACCCGTCCTGTCACGGTGTGCCATATGTCTGACAACGGCGACAACTACAGCTATATGGGGCGTTCGGCGTGGCAGTTGGTTGATCAGGGCTGGATTCGCGAATACGAGGGGATTTCCGTTTACAGCTGCGCGCAGCATTGGTCGGTCTGGCGTTTGCAGCCCTAGACTTTAGCGTCTTCCCTCCTCAAGCTGAAATGTAGGGGAGCTATTTTTGGCCGATAAGCGCACAAGCGCAGGTGTTTAAACGATCTAAGGGCTAAAATAAATAGTTACGGTGCAAACCCGCTAGCAGAAAGATCCCAGCCTATCATGCACGAAAAGCAGCCTGCAGACGCTTTGTCCCAGACGGGCTTTGGCTCCATAGCCATCGTCGGCCTTGGCCTCATCGGCGCGTCTTTCGCCGCTTCCATCAGGAGTGCCTTTCCGCACGCTAAGGTGCTTGGCGTTGATACGAACGAGGAAACCTGTCGCATTGCCCAGAGCAGATCCTGGGTTACGCGAGCCGTCGTGCCCGTCGACCCGTATTTCAAAGAATTCGTAGTCTCGGAATGTGAGCTCGTCGTGGTGGCTACCCCCGTAGCCGCGGTGGACGATTACTTCAGGATGCTTGCTGACTGGGGATATTGCGGTGTGGTTACCGACACCGTTTCCACCAAAGCTCATATCCTCGAGGCGGCGCAGGCTATCTTGCCCGCTCCCCATAACTACATCCCCGGGCATCCCATGACCGGTTCGGAGAAAAACGGCATCTCGGCTGCTCGCGAGGACATGTTTAACGGTATCAACTGGATTCTTTGTCCGGATGAGGCCACGGTGCCTGAAAACTTCCAGAAGCTGTATGAGCTCGTGACGGGCGTATCGGCGCGGGTGGTTTCCATCAAGCGCGAAGAGCACGACAAGGCGGTCGCCATCGTGAGCCACGTACCTCACATGGTGGCGTCTTCCCTCATGCAGCTGGCAAGCCCGCATGCTGATGATTCCAAGTCCCTGATGAGGCTTGCAGCGGGTGGCTTCAAGGATTCAACGCGCATTGCGGCGGGTTCTCCGAAGCTGTGGTGCGGTATAGCCTTTGACAACGCCGAGGCCCTGAAATCCGGTCTTGAAGAGGTTCGCGGCATTATCGGCAGTTTTGCCGATGCTCTTGACCGCGGCGATCGCGAGCAGTTCACTCGCATGCTCGCCGAGGCGGCTGATGCGCGTCGTGCCCTTCCTGCGGCATGGGTTCCCTCGACAGAGGATTTGCTCGAGGTGCGCATCCCCATGACCGACCGCAGGGGCGTTGTTGCGGAAGTTACCACCATTGCAAGTTCGGTCGGATGCAACATCCAGTCCATCGAAATTGATCACGTGACCGAGTCGAGTGCGGTGCTTTCCCTGGTTCTTACCGACGAAGGTGATATCGGCAAGCTCTTCGGAGAGTTGGTCAAGGCGGGCTTCTCGGCTTCGTTTAGCCCCCTGAACCCTAAGGTCGGTGTCAATCATGGCTAAGGATCAGCTGGCAGTGATCCCCGTGCTTGCAAAGCCTTTGCGTGGCGTTGCGCACGTTCCCGGCGACAAATCCATCTCTCATCGAGCTGTGCTGCTTTCAGCTATGGCCGAAGGCAAGTCCTTGGTGAGCGGCGTACTTAACTCCGCTGATGTCATATCTTCGCTTGAAGCTGTTGCTTCGCTTGGCGCGCAGGTGGACGTCGCGCTGCAGGGAGACGGCAGTTATGCGGGAAGCATCGTCGGTTGGGGCGCGCGCGGCCCCAAGCAGCCTGAAGGGCCTGTGTATTGCGGTAATTCTGGGACCACGGTTCGCTTGCTCATGGGCGTCTTGGCTCCTTGGGATATCGAAGTCGAGCTTACGGGGGACGAATCGCTTTCTCGCAGGCCCATGCGCCGCATAACCGAGCCGCTCAGCTTGCTGGGGGCGAACTTCTATCCCGAGGGCAAGGCCACCCTTCCCATCACCGTAAAGGGCACGCGCTCGCTTAAGGGCGTCTCCTTTGACTCCCCGGTTGCATCGGCTCAATTGAAGTCCGCGCTTTTGCTCGCGGGCACCTTCGCCGAAGGCAGGACCGAGGTGCATGAGCCTCACGCCTCGCGTAACCACACCGAGCTCATGCTGCCCGAATTTGGCGTCGAGGTTGATCACCGCGATTGCTATGCCAGCGTTTGAGGACCAAACATTTTTCATGCCGCCGAGATTCAAGTTCCCGGAGATCCCTCATCTGCGGCATTTCTTGCTTGTGCCGCAGTTATGTCACCGGGTAGCGATATCGAGATTGCGGGGGTGGGCTTGGCTTTCGCCCGCATTGGATTCGTGCGTGTTCTCGAGCGCATGGGGGCACGCGTGCGTTTTGATGTTCGTTCGGCTGAGGGCAAGGAGCCAAGTGGCAGCATCTTTGCAAGCTACACGCCTGACCTACGCGCCTGCGAGGTCGAGCCGTGGGAGATAGCTTCCTTGGTGGATGAGATCCCGGTGCTTTCCTTGCTCGCCGCCCACGCGCAGGGCACCACCGTGTTCAGGGG
>JAFXIM010000286.1 GCA_017533165.1 Eggerthellaceae bacterium | reverse complement strand
GAGGCCGCGGGCGTCTCGTCGATCAAGATCGAAGGGCGAAACAAAAAGGCGTTTTACGTTGCCAGCGTGGTGAGTGCGTACCGTCGCGTACTTGACGGAGAGCCGTGGGAGAACGTGGCGGCAGAGCTCGAGGATGTGTCCCACCGTCCTTATGGCACGGGGTTTTACTTTGAAGAAGCTGCCCAGGCTACGAATTACGACGGATATGAGCAGCAGACCATGCATGTGGCGGATGTCGTGTCGAGCGAGCGGGAAACTGATGGCTCGGTCCACCTGGTCACGCGCTGTCGAAATCGCTATTGCGAGGGCGACGAAGTGGAAATTCTCTCGCCGCGCAAACCCGTGAAAAGCCTTTTCGTGCGAAACCTTACGTGGCTTCCTCGACCCACTGAGGAAGATCCTCATCCCCGGCCGACGCCTGTAGCCGTTGCCAACCGTTCGTGCGACCTGTATCAAATCGACTGCGATGAGCCTGTCGAACCGGGCTCCTTCGTGCGCGTGCGTGCGTTCAGAAGGTCTGCACGCCATGAGGATCCGCTCGCCAAGTAGTGCTCGTTAATTGGAAACCGCGCGTCTCCAGAAAGAGTAAAATAAGCCGTTCGCGAGATGCCTCTCGACGGATGGCGCTATTCGCGGGATTATCTGTATAGCCTGATCAGACCATTAACTTGCAAGTAGAAAAGAGGATATATGGCCGCCACCGTTGCAAGCGTCTTCTCCACTCAAAGGCTTCCCATCTCGTTTGAGATTTTCCCGCCCAAAGGAGATTTAACACTTGAGACCGCGCGTGCCATGGCTGCCGAATTGGCTCAGCTTGCCCCTTCGTTCATCAGCGTGACCTGCTCGGCTGGCGGAAGCGGCAACGCTCAGGCAACGCCGGCCATTGCCGCGATGATCGCCGACGAATTCGACGTCTCGACCGTCGCCCATCTGACTTGCATCAATTCAACGAGTGAAACCATTTCCGAGGCAATTGCCGACATGCGAGCACGCGGCATCAAGAACGTGCTGGCGCTGCGCGGCGACTTGGTAGCGGGTCGCGAGCCGTCTGAGACCTTCCGTTATGCGAAGGACCTCATTCCCCTTATGGCGGAGGCGGGCTTCTGCGTAGGAGCTGCCGCTTATCCGGAAGGCCATATCTCCTGCGAAAGCGATGCGGCGAGCATCGAGCATCTCAAGATGAAGCAAGATGCGGGCGCTTCGTTCTTCGTCACGCAGCTGTGCTTCGACAACGAGCGTATCTATCGCTTTATGGAGGCAGCTGCTCGTGCGGGTATCACTGCGCCTATCACGCACGGCATCATGCCCTTCCTCAGCAAAGACCAGATCTCGCGCATGGTTTTCATGTGCGGCGCATCGCTGCCGTCCGCCATCATCAAGCTTCTGGCGAAATACGAGGGCGATGCCGAATCCCTGAGGCAGGCGGGTATCGAATACGCTTGCGCTCAGCTGGTCGACCTCGCCGAGCATGGCGTCGACGGCTTGCATGTTTACTGCATGAACAAACCCGAGGTCGCCCAAGCGGCCATGGCTGCCGTGCGCGGTGCGGGTCTTTAATCGACTTGCGGAAGGGGAGGAGGCGGACGTGGCTCTTTCCGAAGAGGCCAGCTTTGCCACGTCGGCCATACCGGTAAAGCTCGGAGCTTGCCCTGACGTTGACGAGACGTTGAGATATCTCGGCTATGCGGGTCAGGCGATCGATGCGCATTTACTCTCGCGCATGGATGTCGCCGTCTCGCTATGCGGGCAGTTCAGGCCTGCGGGAGCTTTCTGCGTGCTCGACATATCCGAGAATTCTGGCGAAGAAATTGTCTGTGCGCCTTCTGGCAATCTTTCGTTGCCGAGCGTGTCTTTAGCGCAGCATGTGGCGGGTGCGTGTGCGATCGTTCTGATGGCGGTCACGCTTGGACTTGAAAGCGAGCGAGTCATCCGTCGGGAGTTGGCCCTTTCTCCTACCGACGGCATGCTTGTGAACGCGGCAGCATCCTCGATGGCGGAGGCTTCCGCCGATGCGCTTCAGCGAGAGGTTTCGAAGTGGGCTGAAGAGCGTGGGCTTCGAGTAGGACCGCGCTTTAGCCCCGGGTACGGTGATCTTGCTCTTGATGTGCAACCCCTGCTGCTCGAACGGCTTAACGCCACGCGACTTTTGGGTATGAACGTAACCGAGGCTCGTCTGCTGGTGCCGTCGAAGTCGATCACGGCGGTGGCGGGCCTCTATAAGCGTGAAGACGAATACGGTGATTTGCCTGTGGAGAAACGAGCAAGGGCGATGACCTGCGAAGAGTGCGGCATGGCGCAAGCCTGCTTGCTCAGACAACAAGGAAGGACCTGCCATGGCAGCCGATCTTAGCAGCTTGCGAATCAAAGACGATTATATG
>JAFXIM010000285.1 GCA_017533165.1 Eggerthellaceae bacterium | reverse complement strand
GCCTAAGCGATTCGGAAACCAGCCAGACTATAGTGAAGAAGGCGCTCAGTGACGCTTTCGCAAGAATATTGAGATTTAACTCGTTGCGAAAGTCAGCAAAAAATCCCCGCATGAGTTCGGGGTCCGCCTTTGTCGTGGAATGATGAATTTGCTGATCTTGCATAGCTATTAATTATAGCATCTGGAGCTTAATGCGAGTGTGGTCCGTCATGTGGCGCCGTCGTTCCCGCTCCAGCTGGTTACGTGCATTCAATCTGCTATTCTGATGGTCTGATTGAAAGGAATCCGGTGTTCTCATGGCAGGAGTAGAAAGAAATAGCTCAAGAGCGGCGCGCATCGAGGCCGTGCGATCAGGCGAGGGCGTAGCCGTTCTTGTGCCCTGCTACAACGAGGCGGTCACCATCGCCAAGGTGGTCGACGACTTCAGGCGCGTGCTTCCGCGCGCCGTCGTCTACGTCTACGATAACAACTCGTCTGACGGCACGGCCGACATCGCCCGATCCCACGGCGCCGTTGTGCGCCACGAGTCCCGACAGGGCAAGGGCAACGTGGTGAGAAGCATGTTCCGTGAGATTGAAGCGGACTACTTCCTCATGGTGGACGGCGACGACACCTACCCGGCCGAGGCCGCACCCGACCTCCTCGAACCCCTTGCGCTCGAGGCCGCCGACATGACGGTGGGGGATCGCCTCACGAACGGAAGCTACGGCGAGGAGAACAGCCGCGCCTTCCACGGCTTCGGCAACGACCTTGTGCGCTTCCTCATCCGCATCATCTACGGGCACGCCTTCGGCGACGTCATGACCGGCTACCGTGCGTTCACGCGCGCCTTCGTGAAGACCATGCCAGTGCTCTCCGAGGGCTTCCAGATCGAGACGGAGATTTCCATCCATGCGGTCGACAAGCGCTGGCGCGTCGTCGAGGTCCCGATCGACTACCGCGACCGTCCCGAGGGCAGTTCCTCGAAGCTTTCTACCGCGCGCGACGGCGCCAAGGTGCTGCGCGCCATAGCGAGCCTGTGTAAGGACGGCAAGCCCATGCTCTTCTTCGGCCTGCTGTCACTTGTTGTGTTCGCACTCGGCCTGTGTGCGGGCGTACCTGTCATCGCTGAGTACGTGGCCACCGGCTTCGTGAGCAAGATCCCCTCGGCGGTGCTCGCCGTCGGCCTGTTCATTTGCGGTGCTCTCGCGCTTACCGCGGGCGGCATCCTCGATACGGTTGCCAAGTCCAACCGCAAGCAGTGGGAGCTCGATGTCATGCGCCTTTATCGTGAGGACAGGTAGAGTAGCGTTTCGGAACTCATTTGAGTGACTGGATATGCTCGCTTGCGAAGGCAAGGAGCTCTGCTCGGTTATTGGTTATTCTCTCGTCGATTACCGCGTCAAGGCAGGCGGCAAGCGTGTCTCCTACTGCGGGTCCTGGCTCTAAACCGAGAGATAAGACATCATTGCCCTTGATGGCGAGTTGCTTCAAGCTAAAAACCTGATCCTGTTCGAGAACTTCATGCAGCGTGCGCTCAAGTTCATTGGCCAATTCGACGCGTCCAATGCATTCAGGCGCTTGGGATAGCGCATCAGCGCGCTTGATGTTGCATAGCGCGGCAAACAGATCGGTATCCCCGCCAAGTCGGGCTAGCGCACGCTTCACTGCGCGGGGCTTGGCTTCAATCACGTCATCGGGGCATCGCACGAGGGTGAGGATTTTGTCTCGCAGCGAAGGGC
>JAFXIM010000284.1 GCA_017533165.1 Eggerthellaceae bacterium | reverse complement strand
GCAGCCCGTTCCGAGGGCCTTTATCTCCGATTTGTACTCCTTTACGGAAAACAGTTCTTGCAGGTCCGAGTCGATTCGTATGAACTTGGCCATCTCGTCCCAGGCGATCCGTGCCTGGCGTCGTTTCGTGGCCGCCGTGAATAACTTGCCGTAACGGTAGCCGCAAAAAGCGGCGACGTATGTCCCGATGATTCCGTTCTCCATCGATTTTCCGTTCTGACGGGCCATGGATTTATAGCTTCTTCGGAACCTACGGAAACCGCGGGCGTTGTACCACCCGAACCGGCAACCAAGATCGAACGCCTGGCAGTCCAACAGCTTCAGGGGTCTTGGTTCAGCCCCCTCCGCGATGGTCAGTGCTTCGGCGTATTCGATGATTCGCTGAGATGCGTCGACATCCCAGTAATACGGGAACTCATCCGTATCTTGTCTCTCAAGGTCGCGCAGGTGCCGCTCGCACGCTGCCACATGTAGACTCCCCGCGACCACCTCCCCGGCGACGACACGTTGGGCGTAATCCGTAACGCGATCGGTCATCAGCCGGAGCGGAACCTATCGAATTTATTCTTCGGTTGCTCGACTTCCACTTGAGGCATGACGAGCTTGCAGCGTGAAGAAATGGTTAATCCCAGCGCGTTGGCAGCACTCTGGCATTGCCTGAAAGCAACGTCTTGCGCGCGCTGCGCCTTGATGATGTCGTCCATGTTCTCCGAACGCATCGCCTTGGCTAGCAATTTCGTGTAATTGAGATAATTTCCTTGAGCGATAAGGTAACGCGCAAGGCAGTCCTCATCCAGCTCGGTCATAATCCCGATAGCAAGTAGTTTTTTTGCGATTTCCTCGAAGTCTTTCCTGAGCTTCGCGGGCAGGTAGTCAGGAGGAGTGACGTTCTTGAAGTCGACCTTTATCTCCTGCGCTCGCCTCTGCTCGATTTCAGCCTTCGTGAGGTTCTTCTTTCCTTTGGCAAGGACAAGCTCGATTGGCTGCCTTGGTCTAGCCATGAACTTCACCGCCCTGCTCTACTGCAACGGAAGTCATGCTCCCACCTGCTCTTCTATTTCGTCAGGTGCGTTCAGGAGGATCGCCTTCTCGCCAGTCAAGTTCTCCCAGCGGTTAACGATGACGTCCACGTAGCGAGGATCCAGTTCCATGAGGTAGGCGTTTCTTCCAAGTTGCTCGGCCGCAATCATTGTTGTGCCACTGCCTCCGAACAAGTCGAGGACGTTGTCATCTTTCTTGGAGGACATTTCCATTTGGTAGGCAAAGAGCTCGACTGGTTTCATGGTCGGGTGCTCTCCGTTTCGGTGAGGCTTGTCGAAGTCCATTACCGTAGTTTGCTTGCGGTCGCCGTACCAGTTGTGGCCGGCACCGTCTTTCCATCCATATAGGCAAGGTTATAGCGATAGGTAAGCCTTTGATTCGATCTCCAGCTTTTCCCCCGCTCCACACCGTGCATGCGGTTTTCACCGCACACGGCGTTCCATCAGGCGCGTTGCGTTCGTATATGCACAAAAAAATACCGTTATTTGTTTCGCCTGACTCGAGGCCATCCCTCTACCCCCATTACAGGGGCTTCATCGGTTCGACCTCTACTTTTCAGCACCGCTTCAACCGCTTATTATTCTTCGTCGGTTTCCATCCTTGTGGATGGGCGATACCTTTCCGCATTCCCTCAGCCCTATCAGTGCATATCTGCCTTTAGGCGCTTGCTATGGGCCTGCTGACTGGGGTGCGCCCGTGACGCACCATGGACTTTCATAAGCATGATTCTTACTCATCCACATCAGCGCCTCGCCTGGCGAGGCCAGCGCATTTCTGCGCCGTCTGGTTATAGACCCGTACATTCGCTCGTTCGTCAGTGCTTGCGCACATTCTCGCCATGGGCAGTTTGTTGACCCCCGGCATATAGGCCGCGCCGCCCATCTCTGGGCAGGTTT
>JAFXIM010000283.1 GCA_017533165.1 Eggerthellaceae bacterium | reverse complement strand
TCGTGAACGAGAGCCAGCTCGGCGAGTTCAGGCTCCCCGTCCAAGTGAAGGCTGACTTCGTGGTTCACGGAGCAAGCGCCGCCGAGTGCGCCACGCGCATCAGGCAGCTGCTCTGGCCTGGAAACGAAACCTCTACAAGCGACTTCATCGTCATCGACAACATGACCATCAACCTGGCAACCTATCAGGTGAAGGTAAACGGCGACCCGCTCGACTTCACCTACCTCGAGTACGCGTTGCTGGCCTTCTTGGTCACGCATCCCGGTCGCACGTATTCGCGCGATGCGCTGTTGCGTCGCGTGTGGGGCTTCGACTACTACGGCGGGTCCCGTACGGTTGACGTGCACGTGCGCCGCGTGCGCGCGAAGCTCGGCCCCGAGCTTGCCCAGCACCTCGAAACGGTGCGCGGAGTGGGCTACCTCTGGTCGGCCTAAAGGAGGTTTTTCGTGCCAAAGAAGTTTGCGGTAATAGACGGTAACTCGCTCATGCACCGCGCCTACCATGCGGTCCCGCCTACCATGAACGCGCCGGACGGTACGCCTACGAACGCGGTGTTTGGCTTCCTGTCCATGTTCCTCAAGCTTGTTGACATGGTGGCGCCCGATGCGGTGGTCTGCGCCTTCGATGCCGGTAAGCCCGCCTTCCGCATCGCCGCGCTCGAACAGTACAAAGCCCAACGTGCGCCCATGGATGACGAGCTGCGCGTGCAGTTTCCCATCATGGAGGAAATCCTCACGTCCATGAACGTGCCCGTGATCAAGGTGCAAGGCTGGGAGGGCGATGACATCCTGGGCACGGTGGCGGCGCGCAACGAGGCACTTGGCAACGAGACCCTCCTCATCACCGGCGACAAGGACGCCTGCCAACTGGCAAGTCCGCTCACGAGCGTGGTCACCACCAAGAAGGGCATCACCGACGTGGTGGTCATGGGTCCGGACGAGGTGTATGAGAAGTACGGCGTCACTCCCGATCAGTTCCCCGACTTCCTCGGCCTCATGGGTGACTCTTCCGACAACATCCCCGGCGTTCCCGGAATCGGCCCCAAAACGGCCACCAAGCTTTTGCAGAAGTATCAGACGCTTTCGGGCATCTATGAAAACCTCGATGATCTCAAGGGCAAACAGCTGGAAAACCTGCGCAACAACGAGCAGGCTGCCTACTTAAGCCGCGAGATCGCCACCATCGTGCGCGATTTGGATTTCCCGCTCGACCTGGATGAATGCGCATTCCCCGCCTTCGATCCTGACGCGGTGGAACAAACCTTTGGCAAGTATCGCATGAACAGCCACCTGCTGCGCGTGCTTCGCCTGACGGGCGCTCAGGTTTCCCGCTCAGACCTTGATTTGAAGTGGCAGCCCATTCTCAGGGGTGGGGAAGGTAAGCGCGCTCTGGCTCAGGCAATCGAATCCGATGAGCTCGTGGGGCTTGCCTTCAGTGAGCCCGAGCAGGTGTCGCTTTTCGATGCGGGCATCACGCTCGCCTTCGCAACGGAGCAAGCCTGCGTTGTCCTCGCCGGCGAAGATGCGCTCGAGGCCCTTGCCCGTGTGGTGCGCGAGGGCAGCTTTGCCGCTCTCGATCTGAAAGAGGCGCTTGCCAAGGTGTATCCGCGTGATGGCGCCGAGGAAGCAAGGGTTTCTGCGGCTGACCTCTTGGCTACCCGAGCCTTCGACGTGACCCTTGCCGCTTACGTGCTCAACTCATCGGCGGCGAGCTATCGCTTGGATCAGCTGATCGAGGAATACGGCGAGGGATCCCTGCCCGAGGCGAAGACGGACGAGGAGAAAACCGCCATTGCCGCTGCCGCCGTGCGCTATCTGGTCGGCCCGATGACGGAGGCCCTGGAGAGGGAGGGCTCGCAGGATCCCTATTTCAAGATCGACCTTCCCCTGGTGGGCGTGCTCGCTGCCATGGAGCGCGTGGGTGCCGCGATTGACGCCGAGCGCCTGAGTCTTCTTGGCAAGTCAACTCAGGAGGAGCTCGACGTGCTCTCCAATGAGATTTATGAGCTTGCCGGGGAATGCTTCAACATCGATTCGCCCAAACAGCTTGCGCATATTCTGTTCGAGGTTCTGGGCATGCCTCCCATCAAGAAGAACACGCGCGGCTATTCGACCGATGCGAGCGTTTTGAAGGAGCTGGCAAAGGAACATGAGCTTCCCGCGTTGGTCCTGCGCTACCGCGAGCTTGCCAAGATCAAGTCCACCTACATCGACGCTTTGCCGCGCATGCGCAAAGGCGATGGCCGCGTGCATACCCAGTTCAACGAGACGGTCACCACCACGGGGCGCCTGTCTTCGTCGGATCCCAACCTTCAAAACATCCCCGTTCGCACTGACTTCGGCCGTCAGATCCGTGAGTGCTTTATCCCCCTGAACGAGGGCGAGGTGTTCTTCTCGGCTGATTATTCGCAGATCGAGCTTCGCCTGCTTGCGCACCTGTCGGGAGATGAGCATCTGGTTGCGGCCTTCAACTCCGGCATGGACTTCCACGCTTCAACGGCGGCGCGCGTGTTCGGCGTGCCCATAGAGGAGGTGACGCCCGAGTTGCGAAGCCGTGCGAAGGCGGTCAACTTCGGCATCGTGTATGGCCAGCAAGCCTATGGTCTCTCTCAGAGCCTGGACATTCCCTTTGGCGAGGCCAAGCAGATGATCGACCGGTACTTCGAGGCCTATCCCGGTGTCCGTGCCTATCTGGACAAGACGGTTGAGGATGCCCGCGAATGCGGCTTTGCCCAGACTATGTTCGGCCGCAAGCGCCATATTCCCGAGCTCAAGGCTCGCAATGCCCAGCAGCGCGGCTTCGGTGAGCGCACGGCCATGAACCACCCCATGCAGGGAAGCGCTGCCGACATCATCAAGATGGCCATGAACGAGGTGCAAGGTCGCCTGCTTGCCGAGGGCTTTGAGGCAAAGCTCATGATTCAGGTGCATGACGAACTCGACTTTTCCGTTCCTCGTGAGGAGGTGGATCGCCTGGCCGCTATGGTGCGCGAGGTGATGGAGGGCGTAACCTGCCTGAAGGTGCCCCTGGTGGTAGATGCGTCTTGGGGGGACAACTGGGCTGAAGCTCACTAGATTTAAGGCATTTGCCGTTGTGCGATCGTATTCTTTCTGCTATTATTCCAAAGGTTGCGCCTATAAGGCGGAACCCGGAATAAGTGCGATGATACGCGGAGACCGTGCATACGAACGGCAACAGCTTTGCCGACTTGCTACGATCACGCTACAAAGCTATCGCAAAAGCGTTTATTTCAACAAGGAGAAAGAATGTACGCAATCGTGAAAACGGGCGGCAAGCAGTACAAGGTTGCCGCTGGTGACAAGCTCAACATCGAGAAGCTTGATGTTGCTGTCGGCGAGAAGGTCGAGCTTACGGCCATCTGCGTTATCGACGGCGACAAGGTTGAGGCCGATCCGGCCAAGGCTGCTGCAACCAAGGTTGTCGCAACTGTCATCGAGCAGTTCAAGGGTGACAAGCAGATCGTCTTCAAGTTCAAGAAGCGCAAGAACTACAAGCGTCTGCGTGGCCATCGCCAGCAGCTCACTCGTGTTCAGATCGAGTCCATCGGCTAATTAAGGGAGGGAAACGTAAATGGCACACAAAAAAGGCTTAGGCTCCACTCGTAACGGCCGCGACTCCCACGCACAGCGTCTCGGCGTCAAGAAGTTCGCTGGTGAGACCGTCAAGACCGGCAACATCATCGTTCGTCAGCGCGGCACCCACATCCACCCGGGCGAGAACGTCGGCCGTGGCAAGGACGACACCCTGTTCGCCCTGTGCGATGGCACGCTCGAGTTCACCCGCGGCGCAAAGCGCAAGGTTCACGTCCGTCCGCAGGCGTAAGCGCTGAAGGCTCGCAGCTGAACAAGTTTAGCTTGCTATAATGAGACGCCCCCTGATGATCAGTGGGGCGTCTTTGCATTTTCGAAAGGCTCCGTATGTTTGTAGATAAGGTTCGTATCAACGTTCGCGGTGGTAACGGCGGCGCAGGCTGCATGTCGTTTCGCAGGGAGGCTCATGTTCCCAAGGGCGGTCCCGATGGCGGCGATGGCGGTCGTGGCGGCAATGTCGTAGTGCAGGCCGATGCCAGCTTGTCCTCGCTCATCGAGTATCGTTTCAAGCATCACTTCCGAGCGGAGCGCGGCACCCACGGAAGGGGCTCGCGCATGCATGGCGCCCAGGGTGATGACATTATCCTGAAGGTGCCCGTTGGTACGGTTGTGCGCGAATATTTCGAGGAGACGAAAGAAACCGGCGAGCTCATTGCCGATCTTACCCATGACGGCGAAAGCGTCGTTGTGGCGCGCGGTGGCGCGGGAGGGCGCGGCAACATTCACTTCGTCACGTCCACGAGGCGAGCCCCGGCATTCGCCGAGCTTGGTGAACCGGCTCAGGAGGGTTGGGTAGAGCTTGAGATGAAGCTCATGGCCGATGCGGCGCTTGTGGGTATGCCGAGTGCTGGCAAGTCTTCGCTCATCGCCAAGATGAGCGCCGCTCGCCCCAAGATCGCCGACTATCCCTTCACCACCTTGGTTCCCAACCTAGGCGTTGCTACCAGTGGGGATTTGAGCTTTGTCGTGGCGGACATTCCGGGACTTATCGAAGGCGCCCATGAGGGCCGTGGTCTGGGTCATGAGTTCCTGCGCCATATTGAGCGTACGGCGCTCATCGTTCACGTGGTCGACCTGACGGGCGACTGGGAGGGTCGCGATCCTCTCGATGACTACGAGATCATCAACCGCGAGCTTGCCCTGTATGCCGACGAGCTGGCGGCTCGCCCGCGTATCGTGGTGGCGAACAAGATCGACGTCCCCGGCACCGAGGAAGTGTGCGCCAAGCTTGCCGAGCGAGT
>JAFXIM010000282.1 GCA_017533165.1 Eggerthellaceae bacterium | reverse complement strand
GGAATTGATGATGACGACCTCATCTGCAGCGGAAGCCAGGCCCTCCTCGACCACGTACTGAATGGCGGGGCGGTCGACGACGAGCAGCATCTCCTTGGGCTGAGACTTGGTCGCCGGAAGGAAACGAGTACCCAAACCAGCGGCAGGAATAAGTGCCTTCATGTGCAATAGCCTTTCTTCGATCACGCGAACAGGCGCAGGCGGACAACCGCGAATCACCTGTACGCACTGGATGATGCTGACAATTCTAACAAAGCCGTGCCCTGCAGCAGGACATTGAGCTTGCTTAGCGGAACATGGGCGTTGAAAGATACTTGTCTCCCCCGTCGGGAAGCAAGACCACTATGGTCTTTCCCTCATTTTCGGAACGTCGGGCCAAGTCTATGGCGGCATGCAGCGCAGCTCCTGACGAAATGCCCACGAGCACGCCTTCTTTGCGCCCCATGAGCCTTCCTGCGGCATAGGCCTCTTCGTCACTCACCGTGATGATCTCGTCATACACAGCTTCGTTGAGGATAGCCGGCACGAAGCCAGCGCCGATCCCCTGCAGACCGTGCGGACCCGCCGTGCCGCCGGAGAGGACCGCAGACGACGCAGGCTCAACAGCAACGATGCTGACACCGGGCTTGCGGGTCTTCAAGTATTCCCCAACGCCCGTAATAGTGCCACCTGTTCCCACGCCGGCCACGAAAATGTCGACCTCACCTTCCGTATCCCGAAAGATTTCAGGACCGGTGGTGTCGCGATGGGCCTGGGGGTTTGCGGGATTCACGAACTGCCCCGCAATCACGGCACCCGGGATCTCTGCGGCAAGCTGCTCGGCCTTCTCGATGGCTCCCGCCATGCCGAGCGTGCCATCGGTAAGGATGAGCTCGGCACCATAAGCCTGCATGAGGAGCCTGCGCTCCATGGACATGGTATCGGGCATGGTGATGATAAGACGATACCCGCGCATTGCGGCAACGAGGGCGAGCCCGATGCCGGTGTTGCCCGACGTCGGCTCAATGATGACCGAACCTGGCTTGAGCTTGCCAGCCGCCTCGGCGTCCTCGATCATGGCCAAGGCCACGCGATCCTTCGCCGATCCGCCGGGGTTAAAGCATTCAAGCTTGGCAAGAATTCGAGCCTTAAGCCCAAAGTCCCTTTCGAGACGCGTAAGCTCAAGCAGCGGCGTTTTACCAATGAGCTGTTCAACTGATGTGTAGACAGCGGCCACAAAGACCCCTTCCTCCGAGTTTTGACAGTGCCCATTTTAGCGCAGAACACAAAACGCCCGACCGTGCCGTGAGGCTCAGTCGGGCGCTTGTTTACTAGTGCGAAGCGCTCACCTTCGCAAGTCTAGGACTGCTCGAGGCGGGCGCGTACGAGCGGAATTGCTACTCGACAGCGGCGGCGTCGGCTTCCTTCATGGCAAGGACGAACTTCTTGCCAACGGTAGCACGCAGCACGAACAGGGTGGCAATGACCAGAGCGGCGCCAAGAGCGAGGCAGATGACGGCGTTCTGAACAAAGCCGGCGACGATGAACATCACGAAGGAGATGGCAGCCACGGGAGCAACATAGGGAAGCTGCGTGGACACATGCTCGACGTGGTTCACATTTGCACCAGCGGAAGCCATGACGGTGGTGTCAGAGATGGGCGAGCAGTGGTCACCGCAGACAGCGCCGGCGAGGCAAGCGGAGATGCCAATGGTGAGCAGCGTGGGCTCAGCGGAGAAGATGGGGAGAACGATCGGAATGAGGATGCCGAAGGTGCCCCAG
>JAFXIM010000281.1 GCA_017533165.1 Eggerthellaceae bacterium | reverse complement strand
GCAATCCTTTGGCTTGGGTAAGCTGGGTTGTGCGATGGCTGGGCACCACCGCTATCGGCAACTTCCCCAATAATATTGGCGCTGTTAGACCAGAATGGATATGTATTTCCTGAGATACCGCCATTTGCGGTAACGGTGCGTTATCCCACGGGGTAAAGTACTCCCATACGAACAGATGGGAGCGCCTTATATGCCCAACGTCAAGTCAACGTCCATCCGCCTCGACGCGGAGGTGAAGGAAAGGGCCGCGGAGGTCTTCTACTCGCTCGGCATGAGCTTCAGCACGGGCATCGAGGTCTACCTCCGAGCCGTCGTGCGCGAGCAGGGCATCCCCTTCGACCTCTCGCTCGACCGGAAGCCCGAGGGAACGGAGTAGCACGTGGCGAAGCCGAAGAGCATCTTGGCCGAACTGGCCGAGCCGTTCCTCCCGCAGATGCAGCCCTCGGAGCGCCGCGAGGCGCTGACGTCGCTGCAGGGCATCATCGACGCCGAGTTCTTCAAGCTGGCGGAGGAAGAAGCTGGGAGGCCCGATGTTGCCTGCCCCCACTGCGGATCTCTCGACTTCGTGAAGCGCGGCAAGGACTCCCTTGGCAAGCAACGCTACAAGTGCCGTGACTGCGGGCGCAGCTTCGGCGGCTCCGCGTGGAAGATCTTCGGCACCACCAAGCTCACGCGCGAGACATGGATGCGCTTCGCCGAGTGCCACATCGACCGTCTCTCCCTGCGCGACAGCGCCGAGCGTTGCGGCGTGTGCCTCAAAACCGCCTTCTTCATGCGACATCGTATCTTGGAGGCCACGCGAAAGCACATGCCGTCCTTCCAGGTGGAGGCGGGTTGCGGCGCGGAGCTCGACGAAGCCTTCTTCCGCGAGTCGTTCTCCGGCAACCACGCGAACTCCGGGTTCGAGCTGCCCCGCGAGCCCTTCAAGCACTCCGGTAAGGGCTGCGCCGGCAAGAAGGAGAAGCACAAGCGCAAGCGGGGCCTCAACAAAGGCCAGATCTGCGTGCTCATGGGCATCAACGACACGGGCGACATCTTCTACGAGATCGCCGGGCGCGGCCCGCTGACTAAGGCTCGCGCCATGGAGCTTCTGAGGGACAAGGTGAAGGCCGGGGCTATCATATCGACCGACAGGGCTTCTGCGTACCGCGACGCCGAGCGCGAGCTTGAGCTTGCCTGCCACAACGCCTTCGACGCGGGAGAGCACAAGATCAACCGCATTAACAACATGCACTCGCAGCTCGAGGGCTTCATGGACGGCTTCTACGGCGTGTCCACCAGACGTTTGGAGAACTACCTTACGTGGTTCAAGTGGGAGCATTCCTTCAAGAGCGGTCGCACCACGCGGGAGATGTCGGAGCTGGTGATCAAGCAGGCCGTCCAGGGCACCTACGACACCACCTGGCGCGAGTATAAGAACACGCCGCATCCGTTCTGGGACTACTGGGAGAGCGCGGCCGCTTAGTCGCGTGCTGCCGCTGTCTTCCGGTCCGAAGCCGAATCCGAAGCCAGCGATGGACGCGATGTTAGCGGGCGTTGCGTGCAGCAACGAGGAGTTCCTGGTACCTTGGCTGCAGCCGTTGGAAGGGAGGCAGGGCTATGTTATCAGAGAACATCAGGACAGCCAGGAGGTCAAAGGGGCTCTCCCAAGAGGAGCTCGCCGTCAAGGTGCACGTGGTTAGGCAGACGATCTCCAAGTGGGAGAAGGGCCTGTCGGTTCCCGATGCGGACATGCTCATCTTGCTTTCGGAGGCGCTCGACATGCCCGTGAGCTCGCTGCTCGGCCCCGCCGCGCCTGAGACGAGGGCTGACGATTTGAGGGCCATCGCCGAGAAGCTCGAGGTCGTCAACCTCCAGCTTGCCAAGAGGGAGGCGTTGAGGAGGAAGGCGCTTTGCGGACTACTTGTTGCCCTGTGCGTGCTCGTCGCGGCGATCTTCGCCGTTCTGTTCGCTCTGGACAGCCCTTATTTGGCCTGGGACTACTCCGATCCGGAAACCGCGGTCGCCGGAGTGGCCCTGCATGCGCTCGAGTGGCTGTTTGCAAGACTGGCGCCGATTGTTTTGCTTGCGTCGGCTCTCGGCCTGGTCCTCGTACGGCGATGATGTCGAGAGTGACCTTCGCAGCGTATCAAGCACTTTCGTGCGAACAGCCGACCGCATGCCTATCTGTTCGCCGCCGCATGCGCCGCTTCACGAGTTAGCGCATATCCATTCTGGTCTAACAGCGCCATAATATTAGCGTTTGAGGGCGGTTCGACAAAGGAGGACGCTTTGCATCCAAGCTGTTGATGGATGCGGGACAAGGCCTAATGAGCGCGTTTCAAGTACATCGGAGACCCGCCGCAAGCCTTGCTTGAGGGTGCAGGCCTTCTGTGGGTCGGTTGAGACTTTCTTTTGGCGCTTCCTCTGTTGCCGTGCTCGCCATGTTTCCCCAGCTTCGCTCTGCTAGTTGTAAATAGTGCTTATAAAGAGAGCCAAAGCGCCCGGCATAAGGCACTTTCCATGGTTTGTGTGGCCAGCAATAATGCAAGATGGAGGCATTTTCCACGACCCAGTCGACATCG
>JAFXIM010000280.1 GCA_017533165.1 Eggerthellaceae bacterium | reverse complement strand
GGCTCAGGTGCAGGGAGCACAAGAACAACAGGAGCAAGCCGATAGGCAGTGGATGTGGGTCGACAACGTCTACGACTGGATGGTAGACGAGCACGTCAACCACGAGACGGGTGAGAAGTTCTGGAGTATCACTACTTCTCACCCTGTCTAAAAATCCATGCGATTCCTTTGGGCAATATTGGACACGATATTAAGAAGGAATCGGAATTAGCAACTTAATATTATCACCATCCTTTAATAAGGAGGACATTATGGATTTCACGCAGGATCAAGTGCGAGATCAGATTAATAATCAAACCAAGCATGACTACACGAACTCTCCCTGGATTCATGTTCCAGATTGGACAGTAAGCAGTCACGTAAACAGCGAGACTGGCGAGCCGTTCTACAGTGTTCGTTTGCCAAAGAACACTACTATTCAGCATGATGGACAGATTATTGATGTAAGCCATTACAGGTTTACCACCAATATTGAACCGGCATTGACGTACGGAGAGGTCGGTTCTCCTAAAGCTGTTAGAGGAATTCATTTCCCGTCGGACTGGTCTATAACGCTCGAGCGTTTTGAGAATATGGCCAAGCCCGATCATGAGCCTATTTTTGAGAAGACTGGTCATATTGAGGGTGTTTCACCTAAGGAACTTGCAGACGGCCTTGCGGAGCGAGCGGCAGCATGGAGACTGTCGCACAAAAAAACTCGTGACGAGCAGTCTCTCGATAGCGACAGCCTATCGAGCGCATTGAACCAGCAAAAGACAAGGCGATCGCAGGATCTTGCACTTTAAAAGCTGGTTTTTAGACTTCCGCTTAACCCCGCGGGAGTGGCGCTTGAACTTAGGGAGCAATATCAAAAACAGGTGTCAGGCACTGAAGCTACCTCAGGGATATACCACCGACCAATTTGACACTGCCCTTTAAAACAATAATGACATACGGCCCCTTTGAGTGTAGAACCATACCGGTTCAGCTTCAAAGGGGCCTTTATGTTGTCAATCAAAGAAACCCTGCCATGGATAGATTTCGCGCATAACGAGAAGTCGTGCTACTTCGCCTAACTCGATTCCGCAGGCGAGCGCCGCCATCCGCACAGAACCCCTTCCTTATCGCTAGAGGCTGACAGCCAAATGTCCATCGATGTTTTGCTGGTAGAGTTATCCCAAGCCCTTCGCCTAAGCGACCTGGTGTCTTCTGAAGGATGATGCAGCAAAGGGAATGCACGCTATCGTGATAACCCCGTAAACCAACGCCAAGACGGTGAGAATGTCGAGGACGATAGGACCTACGGCATAGGAGACCCCAGACACAAACAGAACGCTGGCATTCAGGGAGTAAAACGGGAAAAGGGCGAAGATATGCGCGATCAGATCGGATCCCATCGTCGGCATGAGGCCAGTTACCAGGATGAGGGCTACGTCAACCGCGAATATCGTCAGCACCGATTTGATCTTTGACGATAAAGCCAAGGTAAGCGAGGCAAAGCCGAGCGTTATGACGTATGAAAGAGCGAGGCCTATCACAACAGCCTGCAGCATGGTCAGGTTATACGGAGACATGAGGGACAACACCTGAACGGGCAGGTTGTAGCCCCCAGCTCCGAATGCCATGAATGAGGCAGCGCATATAATGCCCGCGCATATGAGGAAGTAGACGGTCGAGAACAGCAGAGACGCGGATATTTTCGCAAAAGCCAGCTTTCCACGACCGTGCCTGGTGGCAAGAATCAGGGCATCGGTGCCGTCTGTATACTCGGAGGAAAACACGGGAACGAGAGTTACGCAGATCGCAATCATCGCGAAGGCCAGAAAGCCGAGGCAGTCCAGGATGT
This sequence comes from Eggerthellaceae bacterium, assembly GCA_017533165.1. The sequence goes on along the minus strand of JAFXIM010000280.1, from coordinate 10,806 downwards.
TCTCCCAGCCTCCAAAGTAACCATAAGAGAGAGGGTATGAGACCTCGACTTGCTTGGAGCTCCAGAAGGCCTTCTCGGCCTCGCCGTAAGTCCAAGGGGAGACGCCTTCCAGTTTTGCTTGGAATCTCTCATCCAGAGCCTTGTAGAACTCAGAGGCCTCGTTCGGAGCCAGGTTGGCGACGGTTTGGTAAGGTTCCTGCCTTGGGACGCTCCAGGGCGAGAGAACAAACGTGTAGTAGCTGTCGAAGAGCACCTCAAGCGCCTGCTCATCATACGTTTCGACCGCAATGGAGTACGCCGCAGCGTCGCTTAGATCCCTGAGGTCTTCGGGATCGATTTCTGAGCAGGCAAGATCGTAGTACGCGTCGAGATCTCCCTGAACCCGCTCGGGAGTAAGCTCGCCGGCATGCTTTGCCGCCGTCTCTTTGTCGTAGGTAATTGCCTCCATGCCTCTAAGGTACGTCGTTCCACAGCTGGTAGTGGTCTGGAGAACGTTGAGCGACATAAGGACGCATAGCAGCACAACCACCCCGATGCATGCATACAACGATACGCGGCGACAAAGCATCTTCTTAAGCTCAAATCTCATCAGGTCAAGCATGGAGCTCTCCTTCCTCACGCATTCGGTACGAAGACAACTGGTCGCTAAATACATGCAGGTAAAGGTCCTCGAGTGTGCCCTTCGCGCTACGGGCGTCTGGCATCGGGGGTCTTTCGCCCACCAGACGGACCACGGCGACTCCGCTGTCTACGTAACGAATGTTACTAACGCACGTTTTCTCAGCTAAGCTTTCAGCCTCCCGGGCATCAACCGTGAGTTCCCAAACCTTTCCGTCCATATGCGAGGTAAGCTCCTCAACTGTGCCGCTCATCACGAACTTCCCGCCTCGCATGATCAGTATCTGCTCGGCAATGTGCTCCACGTCCGATACGATGTGAGTCGAAAGGAGTACGATCTTTCCCTGGGAAAGGTTCGAGATGAGGTTGCGGAACTTTATGCGCTCCTTCGGATCGAGTCCGGCGGTGGGTTCGTCGAGCACGATCACGCTCGGGTTGTTGATCATCGCCTGCGCAATTCCCAAGCGCTGCCTCATCCCCCCGGAAAAGGTGCGAATCCTCTCGTTCGAAACATCGGAAAGCCCCACTGTCTCCAAAAGCTCTTCGCACTGAAGCTTGGATTCACTCCTTCCAAGCCCTTTGAGTGAGGCTAGGTACAGCATGAAGTCCATTGCGGTAAATTCCGGGTAGTAACCGAACCCCTGGGGAAGGTACCCGAGCAGCGATCGGTACTCTTCTCCGAGGTCACGAACGTCGCGTCCGTCGAGCAGCAATCGTCCCGAGGTGGGTCTCAGCACGTCGCATAGCATGCGCATCAGGGTGGTCTTTCCCGCGCCGTTTGCCCCCAGAAGTCCGTATACGCCCGGCGTCATGCACGTTGAGACGCAATCAACGGCCGTCTTTTCGCCGAACCGCTTTGTGAGGCGGTCGATTCTCAGTTTCATTCTCATCTCCCGTATTCTGAATTACCTTAACTATTTGGCGGCCTTATCCAATAAACGCATGGACACATCTGCTTCGAGCGCTGCCGTGATCTTTGAGCGCGAGAGCCAGTAGCAAGACCTCCGTAAGCGACCACGTGAACCCTCCCGCAGCCACAACGATCCATGCGGCAAGGGAAAGGAAGTCGTAGCCTACTGGCACCAATGATTGAGCGGCAAGGGCACAAGCAGCTACGAAAGCAGCCCAGACGAAGGACGCTACAGCGGCTTCTTTCTGCCTTGACGCGCGGACAAGAGTCAGGCATCCAGCGCAGGTGAGGAAATAGGGCACCACGGCTCTCAGGATGACAGCAAGGGGTGCCGCTCCCGTCAACGCTGGAACGATAAGGACGATACCCATCAGGGCAAGTGCGCTCGATGTTCCAAGAATAAGCAGCCGCGCCAGCGCAACATGCCGTCCATCAAACCGGCATGACATCTCGAGCTCAAACATCCCACACTTCTTGCTCGCAGCTACCCACGGAATTCCGATGGAGACACTGGCTACCGCCAGCATGCTTACTGCGATAAGCAGAGCTTGCTCGTCGGTGCGCAACGCGCAAAGCATCACCATCAAAGCCACGATTCCCGCCTGGGCAGCCCACACACGCCAGCTTACAAATCTCACTTGCGTGTCCAAGAAGGCCAAGACAGCCCTTCTCCCCGTCATTTCACGAAGCCGGTGCAAGTCGGCTGACATCGCCAGAGCCAAGCTCCTCTTCTCGATAGAGCCAGAGACGGATCGGTCTGCTTTGTAAGTCTGCCTAAGAGCGCTCTCCAAGGCTCTCCTCTTCGACTTCCTCATAACTTTCCCTTCTAGCTTTGACGCCCGTACTCTGAGCCTAATAGCAGCTCGAGCCTTTCGAGAGCCGCCTTCAAGCGCCTACGGACGGTGAACCTTGAGATGCCGAGCACTTTCGCTATGCCGTCCATGGGAAGATCTTGCCCATAGCGCAGCTCGAGGACTTCCTGAAGATCGGGCGGCAGCAGGCCGATCGCCGCATTGATGTCCATCCGCTCCTCAGCCTTGGCAACTTCCGTCTGGCTGGCGGGATCGATCGCCTCCTCGCCTAAGTCTTCAGGGGTTGCGCACCTCGACCTCGCAGAGTCTATGCACAGGTTTCGGGCGATAGTCAGCAGATACGCCATGGATTTTCCTTCGTTGTTGTATCTGGCTCGATTCCGAACGAAACGCAGAAATGTTTCCTGAGCAACGTCTTGCGCGTCTTGAGCTGATGCAGTATGCCTTCGGCAGTATGTGAGTACGCCGTCATAGCATTGCTCAACTATGCAATTTATGGCTTCGTCGTCGAGACCTTTACCCAGCATCAGATTGTTCACCTCCTGCCCTTATATAACGATTTAAAAATAGATAATGTGCGCTTCGAGACAAGGAAAAGCGGGCATATTGATGGAGACTCTCGCATTTCGTTTATACCCAACGTTTAGCGGAATGGTGCTCATTAGCGTCGGAAACGGGTACGTATTAGAAAACCAAAAGAGGCGAGAATTAAAAAGACCCAGGTGAGCCCAGGCCTTTAACTGTCCAACATACTGGAAGTGGCTATTCTATTTTCTAGCAGCACCAAAGTCACTCCCAAACTCAAGGTCAAGCCAGCTGGATATCATGAGTCGACTTGGTTGACTTTCATCGTGACAACGATGTCGTGGATTTACGGCTAGAAAAGCATGCGAAAGAGGCGATCTTCTTCCTTAAACAACCTTTCCGTTCGGAATGATAATGTATAAAAACAACGTGCACCTTCTCGAACAGGATGACTTGATCCTGAACTAAATACTCCTTAACTTCTTTTAGTGCCACGAATTACCGTTATCTTATTGGCTACATCACTGTCACCAATTGCCTCTTTTACAGCCTCTGCATTAGCGTTTTTTCTTACAGTCTTTAGTTCATCCTCTAAGTCAGCAACTTTCACTTTCAGAAACTCGAGCTGCCCGTCGCGTGCCATCATCTTCTTTATCGTTTGCCTCGCTTTTTCTAGCTCCTCTTTAAGCTTCGCTAGCTCATCGCGCTGATCATCAGACACAATCACGGCTTGTCTAACGTTGAGATAATTGAGAAGCGTGGTGTTGCTATAAAAAGTAGAGCGAGCTATTCCGGTCATTTTTGCCACGCTTACCACAGACAATTTATTATCTTGCAAGGTTTTTAGTGCCTCGTTTCGTGCGTTTTCTTGAGTACGAACAGCATTCTCTATCTCCATCAGATTCTGCATTGTTCTATTCGGAATATCGTTTTCAGACAGACCCATCGAACTTAATGTTTCAAGCACTACCGCACGAGTGTTTACTTCGTCAACCATTCTTCAACCTCCTCTTTAACGGTATTCAATGAATCAACCAGTGAAGTCAAATAAGGAAACTTGTTGAGAATTCGATCTCTGCCCTGTTTGGTGAGTTCCACTTCTAATTGTTCGAGTTCTGGCAGTAAGGAATCACGAATGATGTTTTGCATTTTTCTGATCTCGTTCGCCGCTGCCTTAGAGTGACCTCTCTTAGCGTTAATCTCTGCTATTTGAGCCATGTTATTAACCGTTTCATAGGTGTCAGAAGCAGCAAAATACATATGGCAATGATTCGGACAAAGATTAAAAGCGCAGAGTAATTCGTCAGTTTGCTTATTTTCCTGACAGGGCACTATCTGCCCACATCGAATGCATACGCCGCCAATTTTCTTTCTCAACGGGAATTCTTTTGCAGCCAACTCGGCAATTGCGATATTGTCTGCAACCACTCTTTCGCGATTGTTTTCTATAAAAACTTTTACACGCTCTACAAACTCATCGCCATGTTTTCCGAGTAGTTTGGAACCGTCGTTAAAGACACATTCATAAACTTCAAGAGAGCATTTGTATTCGATTTCTTTATCGGAGCGAATGTAATATGCGGCCATATCTTCCGTTAAGTGCGACATATGCTGTTTAATAAAACGAAGGTCAACACCTTGCTCATATAGTGCGGTACAGACCGTAACCCTAAACTGATGAGGTGTTGGGTAGACAAAGACATCATTACTTGGATCTATATCAGGATGTCTTCCTAGGAATTTAACTGTTAAGCGATCCTTGAATCTTGCATCTAGAGAAGCACTGCTTAAGGTGGGGTAATCATCCTGCGTGTTAAGACATGGTACTTTGTCCCTGTTTCCGAGTAGCAGCAAATCAAATCCTTCATAAAAGCTGGCCCCGCTGTTGAATTTTCTTTTCTGCTGTGGATATACAATCAGTGCATCTGTTTTGAGCTTCTCTCTTTTATCTGCGCAGTAGTCAAGAAGGAATCGGTAAGCTTGAAGTGATATTTCGTTTGCAATACAACGCGCGATTCTTTTCCCGCCGCCTTCACTAGAGGATTTCGGTACCAAAAACTCCAGATAAGCAATTGGTGTTGCCCCATCGAAAGAAGGATTAGATATCTTAAGCGCGTCAGTTCGCACGCCAAGCAATTCCGATATTCTCATTCCAATTTGGGAAACAATAAGCACCGCAGCGGCAGTGATCCTTACCAAAGATGAACACGTTTCATCAAGCATGCTTTTTTGCGCCACATCAATAAGAACATCCAGATAATCTAGGGGTATTTCTTGATGTTTCCCAGCTTCTAAATGCGCATCTAAAAGCTGCTTATCTGCATTTCGAAGATAGGTGAATGTGCTCTGAGGGGTCTCTTCCCCAAAATACGCATCGGCAAATGTAAGGAACTCAGCCAACGCACGTTTTTCTTTAACTAGTGTGGGGTATCCAATGTGAACCCGGGATTCAAAATAACTCTTAGCAAGCTTAGGACCAATATGTAGAGCAACCGCGCTATCTTGTTCAATTCGATTTACTGCATTTTGAATGATCCTTGTTTTTACGATCGTGCCAGATGATCTACCGTTTCTCATAATTATTCCCAAAAGGCAGAAAAGCTTAAGCTGATCGCAACGAGGACCTTCCTTAAATGACATCCTCTTGCTTCTTGCCGCCGTGGCGTCATCGCTATTGGAAAAATCCCAGGTATTGGAGCTGAAGTCAACGATGTGGCCAGCAACTTCAATAATCGGATTACTTCTGAATCCTTTAATAATTTGAGGTCCAGAAAAACCCATTGCTGTAATTTCACTTATGGTTGCACTTGTATTTGGAAGTGTTTGCGTATCGTATGAAGCAGTTTCTGTTAAAGCAGCTAAAGATAGAGCCGCGAGATTAGTAGCCATTATTCTCCTTAGACGAATTGAGTGTCATTAGAGCTCCAAGGTAGTGGAGATACAGTCGCTTCACTGCAACCAAATGCTCTCTGTCGTGCTGAGAGCCAGCAACATTAATCCTTACGTCCAGAATTTTGATTGCTTCTTCAAACTCCGGGATATGTTTTGGAGTAGTCACAAATCCACTGCAAAGAAGACAAGATACTGTTCCTTCGATTTTGCATCCCTCATTACGGCAATAGCCGCATCCGCCTTCCACGAGGAACTCTTTGCTGTGACTTACGTCAGAGATTGCAATGTCACCCTTTATTGGTGAGTTGCCAATTGTTATCTTGTGAGTAGCTTCAAGATACTCTCTGATATCAGGTCGTAGGTAATGAATATCTTCGACTCTAACATCCGAATGATTAGTTAAAGGCCTTAGATCAAGTCTGTCAAAACCTCGTATGGTGCCCTGTTTAACAACGTGAGTCATGTATGTCTTTCTGATAATGCTAGGAAGACATTTCACTTCACATTCAGCTGCTGCCTTCTTAAGCATCGAGTTGACATTGTGACTTTCGATTACTCGGTAGCTATTTCGCTTGGCAATGAAGAGAAATATATAATCACACAGCTCAACAGGTGCTTGTTCTCTAAGGCTGGCTGTTATATCGATCACTGAATCTAAAGCACGCTTAGCGGATCTTGAAAGCTGAATATCACGTTTACGACCACCGGATGATTTAACTACCCTGCGCAACTTGTAAACACCACTAGTTGGTGTTTTTTCAAGATCGGTAATCTTTAGGTCGAGAACTTCAGACATACGCAACGGTGAAGTGACAACAATGCATGTTGCGTAATAGATACATCTATACGTGAGTGATTCCTCGGCTAAAATATCAAGCCTGTTCATAACCCTAGCTAGATCCTTATCAGAGATTGCCTCTATATCACTAGGAGGACGATGAGATATCGGCAGTTGAGTAAGTAACATTAAAGCGCTCGGTTCAATTACTAACTGTTCTGTTTTTACGCCGTACTCTACAAATGATTTCAAAGCGGATTTCGTCTGATTTGTTGTTCCTACCGATGTAGCCAATGCCTTCAAAACATTCGAGTGAGTTAAAACGACCCTAGGAGGACTTGTTGATGTAACGCCAATGTGAGAATCATTGCTTGTGTACAAACGCCGAATCGAGTGCAGTTTTGATCTCTTAGTGTGAACCGAGCCTTCCGTATTCCATAACCAAGCTTTAGTTAGGTCTGCCATAGGCTTACTCAATAACGAGAAATCAAGTTCAACACCTTCATTCGGCTTAGCTCTCATAGAAAGATCAGCATCCCCGTTGGGGAATAAAATCCATCTATCCCATATTGGTACCGGGTCAAAAGCATTCGGCAGAACCGCGCGGTATCCCTCCTCCCATTCTTTAGAAAATAGATGTCGTTCCAGATATGGAAGAGTTAATCCTTCGCTTAAGGGCAATGGATTATTAGGGTTACGTTGCCGAATGACCCGTAGATGAAAGTTAATAACAGCGAGTTTATAGGCTTCGAGATACTTAGTGGGCATATCAATTGTTCTAGGGAAACTGAGTTGCAAAGAGATGGTTTTGGCGCCATAGGCATAAACACTCTCGGGCTCATTCCCACCAAGGCTTTTCACAAAGTGCTTCGCATAAAGAAGTGTTCCTGGCTGCGCATCTCCTTGTGCACAGTTTTCTAAAATACTCACAAGTGTGTTTCGCACAAATTCGCTTCGTGCATCCGTTACAACTGTTTTCGCATAGTATTTCTGAGTAGGCTTGTATAGAGCTTGATAAAAAATATGGCTCTCCAAGGGCTCATCATCGTGAAGAACTTTACGTAGTCTTTTTCTGGGAGCACCTGACTCCTCGGCAATCTTTTCAAAGTTTGATGCCAGCCAATCAAGCTCATTTGAATACGCACCAAACTTAAACAAAGACTCGACCAGCACATATACGACCGAGTTGACAATATTCATGCCACTAACACTTAGATACTCTGCTGAATAGCATTCTTTTAAGAAGTTTCGGTCGATTTGAGATACATCTAAACCTCGACTCCAAGATCTAACAATATCAATAAGAGCAAATCTTTCCTTACGTTGATAAGCCTCGGTATTCCCTGCGGCTTCTTGTTTGCAGATAAACGCTGCCGATAACACCGAAAGAAATTTGCGCGTTTCTTGATTAATGAACGTATCGATAAGAGAATTCATCTCAAGTAAGAAGCCTTCTTTTTTGCCTACTCCCCGATCGTGTCTAACATGCTTCGTCATCCCAAAATCACCTCAGCCCACTCATCAATAACTTCAATCTGAAGTTCAGCAATTTGTTCTGCTGTTGGATTGTCATAGACCTCGGTTGACGAAAGGCTTTTATGCCTCGCTAACGTCATGGTGGTATAGTCATCTTTATGAAGCACGCGCTTAAGCACCGTGATGTATCCATGCCGGAAACGGTGGCTTAGATTAGTTTGTTTCTTCCCTTGATCCACATGTAAACCGCATTCTCGCATGAACCTCCTCAGTCTCTTTCCCCAGAGATTGGCAGTAAGTGGCCGTCCAAGCGAATTTAGGAACACGTAATAGTTTCCTTCAATTTCGGTGTTCTTACGAATTGCATCCGCCATAGCAGTTGCATCGCGACGAGTTTGGAATTTGTCGCCTAACCTGCAGAAATTACGCTCAACGCAGCAAATAAGTTCCGTATAAAGATCTTCGCTGATATAAACACGTTGATACCCAACATTCCTTTTGTTGTAGTCAGAACCTCTGTAAGTGCTTTCTGTTTTGGTGTTTAGCATTCGTTTTGCACGTCTATCACGTGTATCACTCGCGCGATTTCTAACCTCAACGTAATACCTCATTACACCCTTATGTACACAAGAGCAGATATCTTCAATAGTCAATCCAAGAACTTCCCCAATACGCAACCCATGTTCAAACATCAATCTGATGATCACTCTTGATTGACTATCATGTGCTTGCCCAATGAAATGCAAAATCTTCCGATATTCTTCTAAGGAGATAAAGGGGGGCGCTTCAAAAGACTCCGCATCATTGGCAGAAATTCGATAAGCCTCGTTGAAACCCTTGTGGTTGAGGCTTTTATCTAAAAACGGTGACCTTCCTTCAAGGTTCAAAAATCGTGCATATCGCCTGTATACTTTTAGATATGCACCGATCGTATTTTGGCAGCGAGTTGAACTTAAAGAATACGAATACAAAATTCCCTCATGAGAGTTTCCCTGCAGAAACAACAAAAAGGCAGTAGCCGTACGTTCATCAAAGTCAACAAAGTCAATACCACGAATCTCTTGGTAAGCAGCCAAGAGCTTTAAAGCAGTCATTGCTTGCAGAATTGTATTTTCAGCATCGTGTTCATATTGCTGAATAAAAAATCTCGACATAGCACTGATAGGCGACATATCAGTACCGTAAATTATGGGGACTATCCTTCCTTCTACTTCTACAGTTGATCCCGTTATTGATATTTCTCTTTGAAGCACCCCGTCTTCATCAGCAAGAACAAATTGAATTGCTCCTCCAGGATCGGTGATTTCAATTACTCTCATATAACTCCTTTCGACACATAGGTTTTACCAATACATTTTTTTAAAACCTTAATGTGTCCATCTCCCTGAAATAGCTAATTCAAAGCTGCATCAATCACTCAAGCCCCACAAAACACCAGTTGGGAAAGTGATTTTTGAATTTCAGAAAGGGCGAGAGAGTGAATTAGACACCCCCAAAATTACTCATACACTGGGGCGTGAAGCTTCCGACCAACACCTTCATCGAGGTTGATGGCCAGAAGGTGGATGTGAGCAAGCACCAGTTCACGGTAGACTGGGAGCCCGCCGTGTCACGCGGCGAGCCGGGTACCCCCAAGTGCATGAGGGGCGTTCACCTGCCCGTCGACTGGGACCTGACGTTGCGCAAGTGGGAGAACCTCACCCCGAATGCACAGAGCCCCACCTTTAAGGAAGTCGGCCGTATCGAGGGCGTAACCCCCAAGCAGCTCAATGACGGTCTTGCAGAGCGCGCCGCCGCTTGGCGTCAGGCGCATCGAAAGCCCGCCCAGGAGCAAGAACAGGGCAAGGAGACGCAGGAGCAAAGCCGTGCCGAGAAGGCAATTGAGGCGAAAAGGCGCTCCATGGAACCCGCGCTCTAGTAACGCAAGTTCCTGCTAAACAGCGAGCGGTGGATTCCCGATCCACCGCTCGTTTTTCATTCCACCAGTTCTTTTACATGAATTTCAACCTGGTATTTCAGCTTATCATCAAGCATGAAGGCGAGGCCGTTCAGCTTCTTGCCTAACGCCTCTGCTTCAAAGATTCCTGCCAGCTTAAAGAGGCATTCGTTTTTGGAAGCTTCTCCTGTTGGGGAGTCAGATTCACTGTCGGTCGCGCTGATCGCTTCCAGTGCCGCCTCTTTGCTTGAATCGCCGGAAGCCTTCTCTTTTACTCCATCGTCCGCAACAGCCCCGGAGGATGAATTGTCTCGACTTATTCCATATGCCCTGTAATAGTAATAGAGCGTTTTGTCTGATACGCCCCAAGCATCCGCAATCGCTTTTGCGGAATACTTCGATCTCAGCTTGTAGAGGAGAAGGATCTTCTCCTGTCTAGACATCTTCTTGAACTCATCGTGGGGGACTAGGGCGTCTGGGGGATCAACAATGGAGGATTTCACAGGGGTGGTTCCTTCGTAGGCGCGACGCTCCTTGGCGCTGGTCATCAAATCAACGGGAGTGCGCATGGTTCCCACGTATCCGCGCTTGCCCTTCTTTCCGTGAACGCCCGATGCGGCGCGCTTCTTTTCCCTTACTTCTTCATTCCACGTTCTCTCGATCTCATTCAACCATAGACACAACCTTTCAGAATACTTTATATTAATTGTAGAACAAATAGCCTCTGACGTGGGCTTTTACCATCATTTACCGCTTGCTTTAGAGCCTCGATAGTTCTTCAGCCGACTCACGGCGCATCAATCATTTCGCATAGATCAACAGGATGGTGAATTCTTCGCCGTCGTAGTCTTCCTTGTAT
>JAFXIM010000279.1 GCA_017533165.1 Eggerthellaceae bacterium | reverse complement strand
GTGACTCGTGGCGGTGGGTTCGCGTGGCGCTTGGGTGGTGGTTTGTGGCGATGGGGTGGAGTTCGAGCGGCGCGCAGGGGCTCATAAGCGGGTGTTTGGTCACATGGCGTGGCGAAGTTGTCTATAGCGCGCGGCGTTGGGTCATGTGCGCGGTGGAGCAGCCCCCGGTGCGCGACGTCTGACCAGTTGCTGGCGAATGGCTGGGGTGAGCTGCCTCGGGGGGCGGGTTTTGTCGGCGGCGGCAATACGCCGTTTGATCTTGTGAATTGCCCGAAAAGAGGGTTATCCTCGCCGCAACGATATATAATAGGCCGAATGCCTAACAAGCTGGGCGTGCCACAGGGTCGCTCATGGTGGCGCGGAGGGCTGCCGGGGCGGCGTGTTGGCCGTTTACGGTGGCAGGAAAGGCTGCCGGGGTGGCGCGTTGGCCGCTCGCTGTGAAAAAGAGATAGAAACGAGAAACCATGCAATACATGACAACCGCTGAGATCCGCGAGAAGTTCTTGAGCTATTTCGAGGAGAAGGGCTGCGAGCGCTGGCCTTCCTCTTCGCTCATCCCCGATGACCCTTCCCTGTTGCTCACCACGGCGGGCATGGTTCAGTTCAAGCCCTACTTCCTGCAGCAGAAGCAGATCGATCCGAAATACATCGGCACCACCACCGTTCAGAAGTGCGTTCGCACCAACGACATCGATATCATTGGCACTACTGGTCGTCATCTGAGCTTCTTCGAGATGCTCGGTAACTTCAGCTTCGGCGAGTACTTCAAGGAGGAGATGTGCGCGTGGGCATACGACTTCTCCGTGAACGTTCTGGGCCTTCCGGCCGAGCGCCTGTACTTCACCGTCTTTGAAGATGACGACGAGACCATTGAGATTTGGAAGTCCCTCGGTGTTCCTGAGGATCACATTTCCAAGCTTGGCGAAGATGACAACTTCTGGCGCGCTGGCCCGACCGGCCCCTGCGGCCCCTGCTCCGAGCTCTACTTCGACCAGGGCCCCGAGTTTGGTTGCGGTGACCCCAACTGCGCCCCCGGCTGCGATTGCGATCGCTTCCTCGAGTACTGGAACTGCGTCTTCACCCAGTTCGATGGCCAGGAGGACGGCACCCTCGCCCCGCTGCCGAAGAACAACATCGACACCGGCATGGGTCTCGAGCGCATCGCTGCCATCATGCAGGGCGTTCAGTCCAACTATGAGACCGACGTCCTGCGTAGCCTCGTCGCTGTTGGCGAGCGTCTGGCCGGCGTGACTTATGGCGACGACCCGGCAACCGACCTGGCTCTGCGCATCATCGCTGACCACAGCCGCTCCGTTACCTTCATGATCGCTGACGGCATTCTGCCTTCCAACGAGGGTCGCGGCTACGTGCTTCGCCGTCTGCTCCGTCGCGCCATCATGAAGGCGCACCTCATCGGCATCGAGGGTCCGTTCCTCAACGAATACGTCGACGAAATCGTCCGCCTCATGGGCCACGTGTATCCCGAAGTCATCGACAACCGTGAGCTCGAGCGCAAGCTCATCCTGTCCGAGGAAGAGCGTTTCGGCTCAACCCTGCGTCAGGGTCAGCGCTTCCTGGAGGAGTCCTTGGCCAAGCTCGAGGGCAGCGTACTTCCGGGCGAAGAGGCTTTCACTCTGCATGATACTTACGGCTTCCCGGTAGAGGTCACCTCCGAGATCTGCGAAGAGCGCGGCGTGACCGTCGACCTCGAGGCTTTCGAGCGCTGCATGACCGAGCAGCGTGAGCGTGCGCGTGCTGCTGGTGCCAAGGATGCCGCTGCTGCATGGAGCACTTATGGTGGCATTCACAACGACCTGCTCAACGAGCTGGGCGCCACCAAGTTCGTCGGCTAC
>JAFXIM010000278.1 GCA_017533165.1 Eggerthellaceae bacterium | reverse complement strand
TATATTACGAAGGTTAAAACACCTTTTGGCTTGTGGTCTTAAAGGGCCTCAAGATATATAGAAGGGAATACCTATGGATATCAAAGTTCTCACCAGGCTGGAGAAGCTCAACCAGCTCCGCCTGACCGAGGAGCAGGAGGCCGAGTGGCTGGCGTTCTACGACGAGCGCGTTGCCGAGCTGGCCGAGCTTAACGCCATCGACACCGAAAACGTCGAGCGCATGGTTCACGTGCTGCCACTCGAGAACGTGCTGCGCGAGGACATCGCCAGCCAGCCGTTCTCTCGCGAGGACCTGCAGGCCGGCGCCCCGCAGGCCGACGATGGCTACTGGCAAGTTCCGCGTACGGTTGACTAGGCGAAGGGGGATCGAACATGACGCTTCTCATCAATCACGCCAAGGAAACCGCAGGCAAGTCGGTTGCCCTGGAAGACCTCATCCTGACCACCGCGCTGCCCACCACGGGTGGCTCTAAAATGCTCGATGGCTACATGAGCCTTTTTGACGCCACGGTTGTCGGCAAGCTTGAAGCCGCGGGCTATGAAATCGCTGGTAAGGCAAATATCGGCGAGTTTGGCTTTGACCTGCTTGGCGAGACCTCTTACTTCGGTGCTTGCGAAAACGAGCAGGGCGAGCTCGAGGCCGCTGCGTCGCTGCTTTTGGCCGATGGCGAAGTCGAGGCTGTCGTCGGCCTTGACGTCAACGGCACCCAGCGTCGCGCCGCAGCTCTTGCCGACCAGGTGTGCGTAAAGCCCACCTACGGTACCGTTTCGCGTTTCGGCACCATCGCCATCGCTTGCTCCGGTGAGGCTGTGTGCGTCACCTCCAATACTGCAACTGAAGCCCAGGCCGTGCTTTCCGCTATCGCCGGTCACGACGACAAGGACGGCACCAGCCTTCCCGAAAAGAGCTGCGCTCAGGTGAGGGCTGCGGCCGAGATGTCCAAGAAGAAGATCGCCTTGGCGAAGGGCTTCGTTGACGTCGCGGATGACGTTACGAAGGCGGCTATCGCCGATTTCGCGTCCTTTGCAGAGGGCGCTGGCTTTGCGGTTGTGGAAATCGACGACGCCATTCTGGCGGCAGCACGTCCTGCCTGGAACGTGCTCATGTCCGCTGAGCTGTGCAACAACGTCTCTCGTTTCGACGGTGTGAAGTACGGTTACCGTTCCGCTCAGTACGAAACCATCGACGAGCTTTACACCAACAGCCGCACCGAAGCTTTCGGTGAGCTGCTCAAAGCGACTATCCTCTACGGATCCGAGATGCTTTCCGAGGAAAACTACGAAAAGAGGTACGACAAGTCCCTGCGCATCCGCCGCGTGGTGGTGGAAGAGCTTGCCCGCCTCTTCTCGGAATACGATGCCGTGCTGCTTCCCGCCTGCAGCAAGTCTGCTTACACGCTGGCTGACGTCGAAGCCGACAAGTTCCTCTGCTTCAAGGACAACGCTTGCACCGCGGTCGCTTCCATTTCCGGTATGCCCTCTGTGGTCGTCGGCGGCGTGCAGCTGATCGGTCCCGCGTTCTCCGACGCTGCGCTCTTGGCTCTGGCCGCGCAGTTCGAATCTGCCGAGGAGGTGCGCTAATGCGCTACGAAACCGTCATTGGCCTGGAAGTTCACGTTGAGCTTGCCACGGATTCCAAGATCTTCTGCTCGTGCGCAAATCGCTCGCTCGATGAGCAGAACAGCCACGTGTGCCCCGCATGCTGTGGTATGCCGGGCATGCTTCCCGTTACCAATAAGCAGGCTGTCAACCTGGGCATGACTGCGGGCATGATGCTCAACTGCCACATCAACCGCATCACCACCTTCGACAAGAAGAGCTATTACTATCCCGATCTGCCGTGCTCCTACCAGACCACGCAGTGGTTCTCCCCGGTTGCCGTGAACGGTACCGTGCGTATCGAGACCGAAGCCGGTCCGAAGGACATCCGCATCAAGCAGATCCACATGGAGGAAGACGCCGGCAAGCTGGTGCATGATACGTTTTCCAACACCACGCTCGTCGATTTCAACCGTACGAGCGTCCCCTTGATCGAGATCGTGAGCCAGCCCGACCTCTCGAGCGCTGACGAGGTGGTTGCTTACCTCGAGCGCCTGCGCTCCCTTTTGCGTTTTGCGAAGGTAAGCGAGTGCCGCATGGAGCTTGGCACCATGCGCTGTGACGTCAACCTGTCCATTCGTCCGGAGGGCTCCGACGTGCTCGGCGTGCGCACCGAGATGAAGAACATGAACTCCATCTCCGCCATCCGTCGCGCCATTGCCTACGAGGTAGATCGTCATATCGACGCTTTGGAGAACGGTACCGAGGAGCTGGTTCAGGAAACCCGCCGCTGGGATGACGAGAAGGGCATGTCCTTCGCCATGCGCAACAAGGAAACCGCGGGCGATTACCGCTACTTCCCCGATCCCAACGTGATGCCCATCGTGATCGACGATGAATGGTACGACAGCATCAAGGCTTCGCTGCCGCCCTTCCCCGAGGTGAAGAAGGCATCGCTTATGGACCAGGGTCTTACCGAATACGACGCTGATTTGCTCGTCACGAGCCGCGTGCTGTGCGACTGCTTCGATGAGGCCTTCGCTGTGAGCGGCCTTGCCAAGGAGTGCGCAAACTGGATTGCCACCAACTGCCTGGCCGTGCTGAAGAAGAACGGCCAGACCATGGATGACCTCAGCTTGAGCGGCACGCGCCTGGGCGAGCTGGTGAAGCTGGTGGGTGATGGCGTGGTGAGCAACGCCAACGCCAAGATCATTCTGGAGGCCATGTTTGCCGACGACGTTGATCCGAAGGCGTATGCCGAGGCCAACGACATGATCATTTCCAACGACACCGATGCGGTAATGGATGTCATTCGCGCCATCGTTGCGGCCAACGAGAAGGATGCCAATGACTACCGTGGCGGCAACGAGAAGGCGATCAACCCGCTCTTCGGCAAGTGCATGAAGGAGCTCAAGGGCAACTGCGCCCCGCAGCAGCTGCGCGAGATGCTCATCTCCTGCATCATGGAGGGTTAGGCTTACGGGTTTACGCTTTTAAATGCAAATGCCCCGGTGTCTTGCCGATCATAAGGCGAGGCCCCGGGGCTTTTTGCTGTCTTCGCCGCCCTTGGGTGCAGCCTTCCCTGGGGGAACGCTACTGCTGTGGGGTATGATAGCAGCACGCGCTGTTTTCGGTCGTTGCGAAGGGGGAGCAAGGATGGGCGTTGTTGACGGTGGATCGCAGAGGAGCGATCTTCCCGCAGAGAAGAGGCAGAACTTCCTGCTGGTTTCCGTGGTGATATTCCTGGTAGGCGTTGCCAGCGTGATGGTGCAAATGAAACTCACCACCATTCTGCCCAGCCTTACCGAGCGCTTCGCCATGGGTCAGACCGAGGTGTCCCTGCTCATGTCGATGTTCACCTTCGTCGGCCTGATCCTGGCCCTTCCCGTGGGATTTGCCGCCAAGCGCTTCGGCGCCCGGGCCATGCTGGTGGCGGGTGTTGGCTTCGTGGTGCTCGGCTCGCTGGTGGGGGCCGTGGCCGGCGGCAGCACCATGCTCATCTTGTCCCGCGCCATCGAGGGCATCGCCTACATCATCATTATCACCTGCGGCCCGCTTGCCATCGAGCGCTATGTGGCACCCGAGCGTCTGGGAACCGCCATGGGCATTTGGGGAACCTACGGCTGCGGCGGCACCTTGATCTCCGGCGTGATCACCCCTCGTTTGTATGAGGCGGTGGGCTACCTCGGCCTCTGGATGGCCTACGCGGTTTTCGCCCTGATAACCGGTCTGCTGTTCCTGTTCGTGGTCAAGGATCCCGGTGGTCTTCTCCAGCGGTCCGAGGCTGCGCGTGCCAAGGCCGTGGAAAAGGACGGATCATCCGATACGGCAGCGGAAGCGGAGGGCGCTCCCGGTTACGGCGTTTTCTTCAAGCCGAACATGCTGCTGTTTTTGTTCCCCTACGTTTGCTACAACGTGATCATCGCCGTCACGCTGTCCTTTTCGCCGACCTTCATGCAGAGCGAGGGCATGAGCCCTGCTGAGTCGGGCATGATGCTCACCACCATCACGGCTCTGGCTCTGTTCTCGTGCATCGGCGTGGGCATGTTGGTCGATCGTTTCGGGCGCTGCAAGCCCTTCTACCTCATCGGTCTGCTTATCATGGGCCCGGCGACGTATCTGCTTTGTTCCACCACGGGCTTTGGCATGTGGATTGCGGTTGCATTGGTGGGCATTTTCGTCATGCCGGTCTCAGCGGTGTGCCCCACGGCTTTCGTGCGCATTCTTGACTGCCCCGCCATGCTCGGCGTGGGCATGGGCGTGCTGAAGCTCATGCAGTGCTTGGGCCAGACCATTGGAAACTACGGCGTGCCTATGCTTTTGGGCGCCGACATGTCCAATTGGCCTCTTGTCGCCTTGGTTTCCTTGGTGGTTGGCCTGGTGGGCGCCGGCGGTATGCTGCTGTGCAAGTACAGGTAGGCAGTCGCAGAAACCCCGAGCCTATCCAAGAGAATCTTCCCGACGCTTGCGGGCTGCCTCTTCGCGCTCTTTGCACATGGCCGCCCAGCTGGGGAGCTCGCTGAGGGCTGCGCTGAAGTTATGCAGCTCCTTGGGGATGTCGATGCCTTGCGGGCACATGCGCACGCAAGCGGCGCACGAGACGCAGGCGTTGGGCTGCTTTTCTTTCGGCAGGGCTTCCATGCGCATTTTCAACAAAAACGAGGGGGCTGCGCGCAGCTCGTTGTATGCGAACAGCAGATCGGGGATGTCGAGCTTCTGCGGGCAGTTGTCCATGCAGTAACGGCAGGCGGTGCAGGGAAGGGAATCCTTCATCCCTTCGGCCACCTCGAGCAAAGCTGCTCTTTCCTTAGGCGAGAGCGGATCTTTTGATGCGAAGGTGGCGACGTTCTCATCAAGCTGCTCCATGGTGGTCATGCCGCTGAGGATCAGGCACACGCCGGGAATATCCTGCAGGAAGCGGAAGGCCCAGCTGGCAGCCGAGCTTTTAGGGCGCAGGGCGTTAAGCTTTGCCTGCGCGTCGCTTTTGATGCTCGCCAGCGCTCCGCCGCGAACGGGCTCCATGACGAAGATGGGCAGGCCGCGCTCAACTAGCAGCTCGCATTTTCTCTGAGCGTCCTGCAACGTCCAATCCAGGTAGTTCAGCTGGATTTGGCAGAACTCCATGTCGTCGCCGATGGCATCGAGAATGGTTTCCATGTAGGGCGCAGCTGCATGGGTGGAGAAGCCAAGGTGCTTGATGCGCCCGGCATCGCGCTGGGCCTTGAAGTACTCGAGAATGCCCCATTGAGGGTCGAGGTATACGCCAAGTGAGTTTTCGTAGACGTTGTGCAGCAGGTAGAAATCGAAGTAGTCGACTCCGCATTTCTCAAGCTGCTCTTCGAATATGGCCGCGGGATCATAGGATTCACTGATCTGATGGCCGGGGTACTTGGAAGCCAAGAAAAAGCTGTCCCTGCTGTGGCGGGCGAGGACCTTTCCCAAGACGACCTCGGAGTTGCCTTCGTGATACGGGTGTGCGGTGTCGAAGTAGTTGACGCCGCTTTCCAGGCAGCGATCTATCAGCTCGAAGGTGCGCGCTTCATCGATGCTTTTGTCTGCGAAGGTGGGGAATCGCATGCAGCCCATGCCCAGGAGGGGCAGGCTTTTACCTTTGAAGTCCTTGCGAATCATGGAAACCTCCGTTTGGTCAGCGATATTAAGCGATCCGCCTCCGGTCAGAAGTCTGCAGCGACGTTCGTTCGCGGAGGCGGATGAGCTTTGCGCAGGCGTTGAACGGCCTTTGGCTAAGGCGCCGTTTTGGTGCAGTGCTAGACCAGGATGCCGTTGCAGTGATCGATGGCGTGCTGGACGACCTGGGCGGTCCATTCGGTGAGCTTGCGCTTGCGGGTGACGAACTTGCCGTCTTCGATGGCCTGGAACTCAACGGTGATGCGCTTGTAGCGCTTGGACTCGGTGTCGTAGTTGAGGCTCAGGCAGCCTTCAGTTGCCATGTAGGGGACGATGGCCTGCTTGATGACCGGGTTGTACATGACGTAGATCTTGCCGTTGTGCTCATAGGCGATGATGGCTTTCAGCTCGCCGATCTGGTTGGCAGCAAGGCAAGCGCAGTTGTCGGCCATAGACTCCATGGTGTCGATAAGGTCCTGCGCGATGGAGGCGTCCTCGATGGTTGCCTCAGCGGAGGGCTGCTTCAGGAATTCCTCGTCGGTGATGAGCTCTTTGATCATAGGTAATCCAATCGGTGTCGTTGGTGGTGTATCCTACGTGGCTTTCGCATCGCGGGCGAAAGCATGTCTATTATAGCCGCTGGATACTCACCGCGCGCTCACTTCAGCGAGGGTCCTGCCGAGGTCATCCATTCTGACCGGCTTTGCGACATGTGCGTTCATGCCCGATTCGAGCGCTGCCTGTACGTCGTCGGCGAAGGCGTTTGCGGTGAGGGCCACTATGATGATGTCGGCCGCATCGGCTCTGCCACCTTCGTCGGCCAGCTTGCGCAAAGCTTGGGTGGCCTCGTAGCCGTTCATTTCGGGCATCATGACGTCCATGAGGACGGCATCGTAGTAGTGCGGAGGTTTGCTCCTGAAGGCCTCGACGCCGAGGCGCCCGTTTTCCGCCCAATCTGAAACGGCGCCTTCTAAGTTGAGCAGCTCTTTGAGGATCTCGGCGTTGAGTTCGTTGTCCTCGACGATCAGGAAGCGCTTACCTTCGTAACTATAAGGCGGGATGTTCTGGTCTTCGATCGCTGGGGTTTTGTCGCGCTCTTCCTCGGCAATGGGAAGGTCGAGCGTCACCGTGAAGGTGCTGCCCTTTCCCACCGAGCTGTCGATGACGATGGTTCCGCCCATGGCATCTACGATGGCCTTGGTGATGGGCATTCCCAAGCCGCTTCCCTGGATGCTGGCCACGTCGTTTTGGCTGCTTCGGGCGAAGGGCTCGAAGATGCTGCTCAGGAATTCCGTGGGCATGCCTATGCCGTTGTCGGAAATGGTGAACTGCATGCGTGCGAGGTGGGGGCTGTCTTGGGAAAGCTCGGTGACGGTTGCCGCAACGCGGCCCTTCTCCGGCGTGTACTTCACGGCGTTGGAGAGAAGGTTGAGCAGCACCTGGTTGATGCGCAGTTTGTCGCAAACGAGGATGCGGTGGCGAACGCCCGAGGTGTCTATGCTGAGGCTTTGGTTTTTGGCATGCGCCTGCGGGGCTATGATGAGCTCCACCTCTTCGAAGATCTCGTCGATGGAGCAGGTGGATGCCTGCAGGGAGAGCTGTCCGCTTTCTATCTTGGACATATCGAGAACGTCGTTGATCAGGCTGAGCAGGTGGTTGGTCGAGCGTTCGATGACGTCGAGGCAGCTGGCAAGCTTCTCGTCGTCGCCGATGCTTTCCTGGGCGATGGTGGTGACGCCCGTTATGGCGTTGATGGGCGTGCGGATGTCGTGGGACATCTTCGCGAGGAAGTGGCCCTTTGCCTCGTTGGAGCTTCTTGCGAGATCGAGTGCTTGCTCGAGGATCTCATTACCCAAGCGCTCTTCGGTGCGATCGGAAAGCACCAGGATGAACTTCTCGGTGCCGTCAATGGAGAGATGGTAAAGCGTCTCGAGATACCAGCGCCTCTCGCCGGTGCCTTGGTGAACGCGCTCGCATCCCGCCTGAGCATATTCGCCTATGGGGATGGAGTACATGTCGTCGTTGATGAGGTTGCAGCGTGGGTCTACCGCCGTGTGAGATATGACGTGCACGTCGTGCATGACCTCTTCGGCTGTGATTCCGATAAGCCGTTCTATGTTGGGGCTTATGTAGCGTACCGCCAAGGTGTCGCTTGAGAACATGACGAAGATGTCGTTGGTGCTGTCTGCAAGAACGCCGAACAGCTCTTCGCGATACTTGAGCTCCATGGCTTTCGCGTCGAGGTTTCGGCGGTTGCGATGGACCATGAACGCGATACCTGCTGCGCTGATGAGGGCAAACGCGCCCGCGAAAACGGCTAGGGTGGTCCATTGGATTTGGTTCATGCTGGCGTTCACCACGTCTGTGGGGACAATGCCGAGAAGGGTCCAGTCGTGAAGGCCTACGGGCTGGTAGGACAGGTAGTAGCTGGTGTCACCCAAGTAGTATTCCACAATGCCGGTCTCGCCGTTGGCGATGGATGCCCACACCTGGTCCATGCTGACATTGGTATTGGTTGCGTTCTTCTTGAGGTAGGCTTGGTAGTTGTAGGCCTGGCCGTCGTAGCTGCTGGCGGAGATAAGCACGCGTCCGTCTGAGTAGACGACATAGCACTCGGATTCGTCCTCGAAAGACGCTACGTCGAGGGCGTTGGACATGTCGACGCTGTTGTAGCTGATGGCAACGGCGCTGTACTCGAAATCGCGGTAGGCGCCGCGTTCGGTGGGGGATGCGAATATGGTGAGGGCCTCGCCTGCGGGCAGCGTGCCGTCGACGATGACGTGGTCGCGATCCACCATGAGGTCCTCGATTTGAGGCCCGAGGTCGAGGTAGCCGCGCTGGCCTTCGGCGGTGATGTAGTTGCCGCTGCTATCGAGGAAGTAGAAATCTGTGAAGCCCCAGGTTTTCTGCACTTCGAGCAAGAAGGATTGCAGCTCGCTCGAATAGCTGCCTTCCACCGTCGTGAAGTGGTCGATGAAGTAACCCCAGTCGTCGAGCAGGCCCCAGTTTTGAGAAACGAGCGAATTGAACGAAGAGTTGACCTGGGCGTAGATCTCAGTAAGGTGACTCGTGCTTTCCTCGAAGATCTTTCGCTCTATGAAACGGAAGTACATCATGCAGGAAAGCATGAGGGTAATCGCTAGGATGACTGCTGTTGTGAGTATGGTCTTGCGGCCCATTTGTTTTCTCCGGTTCTTGTCCACCTTGGCTGTCTGACCGCTGGTTCGGCCTGGCTTAGTCGCGTGGCTTGGCTTAGCTTACGTGGCCTGGCCTCGCTCGTGCGGTTCGACTTGGCCTCGCTCGTGCGCTCCAGGCTTAGTCGCGTGGTTTGGCCTGGTCCAGTTCGCGACCAGGCCTGGTTACGTCAGCTCTAAGTAGTCGCTTGGCTTGGCAAGCCGCCCGTCCGAGGTGAGATGGTTTATCCACGCCTTGCGGGCAAGCGTGCTTGAGCTTCCCGCATCCGAGAAGAACTCTTCGGCCCGCTCGGATCCGAGGGCTTGGCTTAGGCAGGGCCCGGCAATCGACTTGTTCTCCGCATAAGTGACGGTGTAGGTGGCCGACTCGTCAAGGGGGTTCCCGTTGAGGGACAGGCCATTGAAGTCGATGCTGCCGTCGGGGTTTTTCGATACCTTCATCTCGATGCCGCTTACTATGGGCAGGTTGTACTTGTTGACCACGGTGGGCAGGGAATCGTCTTCAAGGAGCACGATGTGCTGCATGAGGTCAACGACCTCTGCTCCAGTGAGCTGGCTTGTGTAAAGGTTGGGGTTGTTGGGGCCTATGAGGTAGCCGAGGTTTTCATTGCTGTAGTCGCAGGCATAGATGGGCCCGGTGCACAGGGTTGAGGGGGCTATCAGGATATCCGATCCGCAGGCCAGGCGTAGCGTGTTGGCTATGACCGAGGCAGACTCTCTGCCGCTTTGCTCGTCGAGGGCGTAATCGAAGCCGGATTCGAAGGTGTAAATCGATGCGTCCTGGGAGGCTTGCTCGCTGAGCAGGGAATTGAAGGCGGCGTATGCCTCATTTGCGTCATATTCTCCCTTCAACATGAGATGGACAACCTCGTGAGATGCAGAGAAGAAGTCGTTTGACGCCAGTCTGATGTAGAGGTGGTTTGATTCAATGTAGGGCTCGATTTCCCTCAATTCGCTGGACAGCTCCAACGTGACGCCTTGGTTGTAGGGCACGGCGGTGTGGTTGGGGGCGATATGGTTCTGCCCTTCGTTTGACAGCATGGTTTCAAGAACGAGCATGGTGGCGTTGTAATGATCCTCGCTTTTCTCAGCC
>JAFXIM010000277.1 GCA_017533165.1 Eggerthellaceae bacterium | reverse complement strand
TGCATCGACGGTTTGGACGACTTCGAGAAAACCTACGACATGCTTGCCGAGGCGGGTCTGGCAGAACGCATCCTCATCGATTTCTCGGTGATGAGCTCGTTTGATTATTACACAGGCATCGTCTTTGAGGCCTATTCGCCGTACTTGGGCACCGAGCTCGGGTCTGGAGGACGCTATGACAACATGATCAGCGCTTACGGCGAGTCTCGTCCTGCCGCTGGCTTTGCGTTTACCCTCGAGCAGGCCATGGAGGCTTCGGCCAAGGAAAAATTGGCTGGCGAAGACGAGCGAGCCTTTATCGCAGCCGATGCAGCTCGCGAAGATGAGCGCATCTCTGTTGAAGTCGAGGCCATCCCGTCCACGCCCGTGCGTTCCTTGCGCATTGCCGTACCCAAGGGATCGCTCAACAAGGGCACGATCGAGTGCCTTGCCGCTGCGGGCCTTGACGTCACCGGCCTCGATAACCCGGGTCGTCAGCTCATCATCAGCAATCCCGGCGTCGATTTCATCATCGTGCGTCCCACCGACGCGCCCGTCTTCGTAGCCCTTGGCGCGGCAGATTGCGGCATTTGCGGCAAGGACTCCTTGCTCGAGGCGTCGCCTGACGTGGTTGAGCTCGTTGACCTTCAGTTCGGCGGCTGCCGCTTCGTTGTTGCCGAGATGGAGGGTACGAGCGAGGCCATCGAGGAGCACTACCGCACTTTGGGCTCCATTCGCGTCGCTACGAAGTACCCCAAGATCACGCGCGCCCACTACGCCAAGACCGGCACTCAGGTGGAGATCGTGAAGCTTCACGGCAACATCGAGCTTGCGCCGCTGACCGGCATGGCCGAGCGCATCGTCGACATCACGGCTACCGGTACCACCCTGCGTGAGAACAACCTGTGCATTGTGGAGGAAGTGCTGGCCTCAACCGCCCGCTTCTTTGCCAATACCTGTGCTTTCCGCACGGATGAACGCATCGTCAAACTCGCCCAAACCCTCGAGCAGCAGGTGAAGCTGCAGGAAAAGGAGTAATCCATGCGTCGAGTCAAACTCGCCCAAACCGAGCAGTTCGACAGCTCGTACATCAACCGCACCGGCGCCTTCAACGCCAAGGCTCTTACGGCCGCAACTTCCATCATCGAAGAGGTGCGCTCGCGTGGCGACGCCGCCCTGCGTGATTTCACGGAGAGATTCGACGGCGTGCTGATCGAAGATTTTCGCGTGAAGCCCGAGGCCATCGAGGCGGCGCTCGATGCGGTGGATCCCGAAACCTTGGACGCGCTGCGCCATGCCGCTCGGCAGATCCGCGATTTCCATGAGCGTCAGAAGCAGCAGAGCTGGTTCTTTGCTCGTGAGGACGGAGCCATTTTGGGCGCGAAGGTAAGCCCGCTCGACTCCGTGGGCATCTATGTGCCGGGCGGCCGCGCCCTCTATCCCTCCACGGTTCTCATGAACGCGCTGCCCGCTCAGGTTGCGGGCGTGAAGCGCATCGTGTGCGTAACGCCGCCCACCAAGGATGGCACCCTTGATTCCGCCATTCTGGCTGCGTGCAGCATCGGCGGCGTGACCGAGATCTACACCGTTGGTGGCGCTCAGGCCATTGGCGCACTGGCCTACGGCACCGAAAGCATCGCTCCTGTCGCCAAGGTCACCGGTCCCGGTAATGCCTTTGTGGCTGCTGCCAAGAAGATCGTGTCGGGCGATGTGGGGATCGACATGATTGCCGGCCCCTCCGAGGTGTGCGTGGTTGCCGATGAAGCTGCCGATCCCTCGCTCGTGGCCATTGATCTCATGGCCCAGGCCGAGCATGATCCGCTGGCTGCATGCTATCTCGTTACCTTCAGCGAGGAATATGCGGATGCGGTGGAGGCAGCTATCGCCGAGCACGTGAAGAAGTCCCCGCGTGCCGACATCACCATGAGCTCCTTGAGCGACCAGGGCCTCATCGTGGTGTGTCAGGATATGCCCCAGGCGCTCGACGTGGTGAACGTGATAGCCCCCGAGCATCTTGAGATGCACGTGGAAAACGCCATGGACCTGCTCGGTGGCATTCGCAATGCGGGCGCTATCTTCCTCGGCGAATGGACTTGCGAGGCATTGGGCGACTACGTGGCCGGCCCCAACCACACGCTTCCCACCGGTGGCACCGCGCGCTACTCGAGCCCGCTGTCTGTCGATGAGTACGTGAAGAAGTCGAGCGTGATCCAGTACACGCCCGCAGCTCTAGCCAACGACGCTGCTGCTGTAACCCGCATCGCAGACCACGAGGGCCTGTGGGCTCATGCGCAAAGCGTGCGTGAGCGCATGGCCGTCCTCGAGGCACGAGGCCTTGTTGAGGCAAGCGCAGAGGCGGGGGAGTAGCCATGGACACCGTGCGCGCTTCTGCCCCTCAGCTTGACGGGCTTGTTCCCTACGACCCCAAGTACCTGCCAGCGGAGGCCTTCCTTTCCGCAAACGAAAACCCCTGCGACGTCGACGCGGAGATTCGCGCTGAAATCGCCGCCGAGATCGCAAGGGTGGCGCTCAACCGCTACCCCGACCCCTTGGCCAACGACCTGCGCGAGCTCATAGCCGAGGCAAACGGCCTCACGCGTGATTGGGTGCTTGTGGGAAACGGCGGCGACGAGCTCCTGTTCAACCTGGCGCTTGCCTGGGGTGGTCCTGGCCGCAAGTTCCTCAACGTGCCGCCCACCTTCTCCGTGTATGCGGCTAATGCGCGCCTGACGGGCACCGAGGTGGTCAACGTTGCGCGTCTTGCCAACTATGCCATTGACGAAGAGGCGGTCATCGAGCGCGCGGCGCAGGGTGACATCGAGTTCGTGGTCATCACGAGCCCGAACAACCCCACGGGCGAAAACGCATCGGAGGACTTCCTGGTGCGCCTCCTTGGCAGCACTGATGCGCTCGTCATGGTGGACGAGGCATACTTTGAGTTCTCGGGCCAGACCATGGTGCCGCATCTCAAGGAGCACAAAAACCTCGTCATTTTGCGCACCTTCTCCAAGGCATACTCGCTTGCGGGCGTGCGCATGGGCTACATCATGGCCCATCCGGATGTCATTCGCGAGTTCATCAAGGTGCGCCAGCCCTATTCGGTTGATGCCGTGTCCCAGGCTATCGCGCGCGTGGTGTACGCCAACCGCGCTAAGTTCGAACCTGGCATCGAGGCCATCGTGTCCGAGCGCGGACGTGTCATGGACGCGCTTGCGGCCATCGACGGCGTGACGCCGTACCCCTCGGATGCCAACTACATTCTTTTCACGCTTGAGGGAGCTGCCGAAGCGTGGGAATATCTTTACGCTCGGGGCATTCTGGTGCGTGATTTCAGTAAATCAGCTGGTCTTGAGGGTAGTTTGCGTGTCACCATTGGCACGAAGGATCAAAACAACGCCTTCCTCAGCGTGCTGGGGGAGTTTGTTTCGCAGGCCGCGGATTCGGCTGCGTCATAGGGAAAGGAAAACCAGTGAGCGATCGCGTCGCGCGAGTAGAGCGCACCACGAAGGAAACCGCCATTACGGTTGAGATCGACATCGACGGTACCGGTCAGGTTGAGGCCAGCACGGGCGTGGGCTTCTTTGACCACATGCTGAACGCCTTTGGGCGTCATGGCCTGTTCGATCTCAAGGTCCAGGCGAAGGGCGATCTCGAGGTGGATGCCCATCACACCGTTGAGGATACGGGCATCGTGCTCGGCCAGGCCATCGCGCAGGCCCTTGCTGACAAGCGCGGCATCAACCGCTTCGGGTCTCAGTTCATTCCCATGGATGAGGCCCTCGTTCACGCGGCGCTTGACATTTCCGGTCGCGGTCAGCTGCACTATGACGTTGACCTTCCCTTCGGCATGGTGGGCGACTTCGACACGCAGCTTGCCAAGGAGTTCTTCATCGCTTTGGCAAGCAATGCGGGCATTACGCTGCACGTCCGAGAGATCGCGGGCGAAAACGCCCATCACATCATCGAGGCTTCCTTTAAGGCCGTTGGCCGTGCGCTTAGTGAGGCTTGCGCCATCAACCCGCGTATCGCGGGCGAGCTTCCCACGACGAAGGGTGCGCTGTAGTGATAGCTGTCGTCGATTACCACAAGGGAAACCTGAAAAGCGTCGAGCGCGGCCTCATTGCCGTTGGCGGCGATGCGCTGATTACCGACGATCCAGCGGTCATAGCTGGGGCTGACGCCATCGTGCTGCCGGGTGTCGGCGCATTTGCTGATGCCGCAGACACCATGCGCGAGCTCGGTCAGATGGAGGTCGTCCGTGATTGCGTGCAGCGCGGCGTTCCCTTCCTGGGAATTTGCCTGGGTATGCACCTCATGTTTGAAGAGGGTGAGGAAGGTGAGACCGTCACCGGTGAGGACGAGGATCCCATCCGTCCTCAGGGCTTGGCCATCCTTCCCGGCGTGGTGGGGCGTCTGCCGCGCCAAGATGCGCAGGGCGCAAGCTACAAGATCCCGCATGTAGGTTGGAATTCCATCGAGTTCTCCGGTTCTGCGGCTTCGGATTGCCCGCTGTTCGAAGGCATCGAAGAGGGTGAGTACTTCTACTTCACGCACAGCTATGCAGCGCCCGATACTCTGGCCACCACTGCCACCACGACTCATTCCGTCACCTTCCCCTGCGTGGTGCAGTACAAGGACCATGCGTTCGGCGTTCAGTTCCACCCCGAGAAGAGCTCTGATGCAGGCGCTCGTATGCTGCAAAACTTCGTGCGCATCGTGAACAACCGTTAGAGAGGCGGCAAGCATGTACCTTCTTCCCGCAATTGACATCCTCGACGGGCGCGCAGTGCGCTTGGCCAAGGGTGATTATAACCAGGTAACCGTGTACAACGAGGATCCCGCTGCTCAGGCTCAAGTCTTCGAGGAGGCAGGCGCTGAGTGGATTCACGTGGTCGACCTCAACGGCGCTAAGTCCGGTCTGCCCGAGAACATCGAGATCATCGAGCGTATCTTGCGTCGCACCAAGCTCAAGATCGAGGTGGGCGGTGGTCTTCGTTCGCTGGATACGCTGGTCCGTCTGGCTGATGCGGGCGTGAGTCGCATGGTGCTCGGCACGGCGCTGGTGCGCGATCCGGAGTTCGCTCAGGCGGCTATCGAGATCTACGGCGACATGCTGGCTGCCGGCATCGATGCCAAGGGCGGGGAAGTGGCTGTCGCCGGTTGGCGTGAGGGCTCCGGCGTGGCTGCGACCGATCTGGCCGCCGAGATGAGCAAGCTCGGATATCGCCACCTGATCTACACCGATATTGCGCGTGATGGCATGCAGACGGGCATCGAGCGAGAGGCCTATGAGCGTATGGCGGCTGCTTTCGGGCATCCGGTTATCGCCTCGGGCGGTGTTGCCAGCATCGCGGACATTGAACGCTTGGCTCCCGTAGCGGCCTCCATCGAGGGCATTATCACCGGTCGCGCTATCTACGAGGGCACGCTTGACCTAGCTCAGGGTGTTGCCGCTTGCAAGGAGGCGTCATGCTAACGAAACGCGTTATTCCGTGCATGGACGTCAAGGATGGTCGTGTGGTCAAGGGAGTCAACTTCGTGAACCTGCGCGATGCGGGTGATCCCATTGAGCTCGCGCAGCGCTATGACGAGCAGAAGGCTGATGAGGTCATCTTCCTCGACATTACCGCCACAAGCGATGACCGCGCAACCACCATCGATCTTGCTAGCCGAGCCAGCGAGGAGCTTCATCTGCCTTACTGCGTGGGAGGTGGCTTCCGCACGGTGGCGGATATGCGTCGCATGATTGCTGCGGGCGCTGACAAGGTATCGGTGAACTCGGCGGCCATCGCCAACCCTGAGCTTCTGACTCTGGCTGCGGCCGCTTTCGGTACGCAGGCCGTGGTGTGCGCCATCGATGCGAAGAGCGTTGCCGGTAACCCCAACAAGTGGGAAGTGTATGTGGCGGGCGGCCGTAAGGCCACGGGTATCGATGCCGTCGAGTGGGCCCGCGAGGCCGCGCGTCGAGGTGCTGGCGAGATTCTGCTCACCAGCATGGACCGCGATGGCAGTCGTGACGGCTTTGACTGTCACCTTACGCGCACTATCGCTCGTGCGGTGGACATTCCCGTCATTGCATCGGGCGGCGTTGGGTCTATCGAGCACTTCGCCGAGGGCATCATAGAGGGGGAAGCGGACGCCGTGCTGGCTGCGAGCGTGTTCCATTTCGGCGAGCTTACCGTTCGCGAGGTCAAGGAATACATGCGCGCGCAGGGCATTCCGGTGCGTTTGTAGATTGCGCTTTTATGCGAGCTTGTCTTTTTCCCGCTGTGCCGTGGGACGCCTGGAGCGGGTCGCGTGACGCATCGCGCCGCGGGGTTCGCGTTTTCTGGTGCGTGCGCGGTGCCGTGCTCGTCTAGGTTCTCGCGTGATTGCGCGTTGTCGCGCCTTTGCGCAAGTCGATATAGGAGACCAGCTATGAGTGGTCAAGCAGCTTAGGAAGATATTTTTCAATAGTTTTTAATAGTAGGACTTCGCACTTTGACAGCTCCATATCGAATCACTCTGAGCGCGATGGAAGGGATTTCGCCGTAATCTCGGGATC
>JAFXIM010000276.1 GCA_017533165.1 Eggerthellaceae bacterium | reverse complement strand
TTCGGTAATCGGTACGAACTCGGGCTCGCCGTACACGGTGGCGCTGCTGCTGAACACGATGTTCTTGCAATCGTGCGCCCGCGCGACGTCGCACAGGACGAGCGTGCCCGCGATGTTGTTCCAGTAGTACTCGAGCGGCTTAGCCACGCTTTCGCCGACGGCCTTGTAGCCGGCGAAGTGGATCATGGCGTCAACCTCATGTGCGCTAAAAATTGCCTCAAGCGCTTCTCGATCGAGAATGCTTGCCTCGTAGAAGGTAAGGCGCTCGGTGTCGTCGACGGCGAGGCCGGTGATGGTGCGCACGCGGTCAAGCGCCACCTTGCTCGAGTTGCTCAGGTCATCCACAACCACCACGTTGTAGCCGCGGTTGATCAGCTCGACGCAGGTGTGGCTGCCGATAAAGCCAGCACCGCCCGTCACGAGGATGCAGGTTTCGGAGGGGCTTTTGGCAAGATTGCGGTTTGTCATGGCAGCTACTTTCTCGCTTTGTCTGGTTGTTCTCGCGGCGGACGCCGAAGCGTCGAAGTGCCGTGCGTGAAGCCAACAGGCTCAAACGGTGTGGTTTTGCGGCGCATCGTGCGCGCATCGAACGTGCGCCTGAGCGCTTTTGCTATTCTGGTATCAGTATATTAGTACGAAAGGGTTTGAACCATGGCTGATGCTGCCCAACTTTTGAACGAATGGATCGAGCACGTGACCGACGAGGAGCTGCTCGCCGAGCTGCACGCGCTGCGCGACGGCGAAAACGCTTCCGCCGTCAATGACGCCTTCTTCCGCAATCTCGAGTTTGGCACGGCCGGCCTGCGCGGCATCATCGGCGCTGGAACGAACCGCATGAACATCTACACGGTGGGTCGCGCTACGCAGGGCTTCGCCAACTACCTCAACGCCAACTTCTCCGAGCCAAGCGTTGCCATCGCGCGCGACAGCCGCAATAAGGGTGAGCTGTTTGTCCAGGTGGCTGCCAGCGTTTTGGCTGCCAACGGCGTGACCGTGCACGTGTATCCTCGCATTGAGCCTACGCCGGCGCTTTCCTGGGCCGTGCGCGACCTGGCCTGCTCGGGCGGCATCTGCATGACGGCCAGCCACAACCCAGCTCCCTACAACGGCTACAAGGCCTACGGCCCTGATGGCTGCCAGATCACCACTGAGGCCGCACGTGCCATTTCCGCCGCAATCCAGGACGTCGACATCTTCGCCGATGTGAAGCGCATGGACTTTGACGCGGCACTCGAGCAGGGGCTCGTCCGCTGGATCGGCGAGGATGTGCTCGATCGTTACATCGACGCCGTTGCGGCTCAGTCCGTTGAGCTTTTGGCTGGCGAAGGTGAGCGCCCCGGTGACGAGGGGGCCGCTCCCGCTGATGCGGTCGCCGCCTCTTCTGCAGCCGATGCCGCAACCCTCAAGCTGGTATTCACTCCGCTGCACGGCACCGGCCTCGAATGCTGCGGGCGCATCCTCGATCGCGTGGGCATCACCGATGTCACCGTGGTCGAAGAGCAGGCTGTGGCCGATGGCGATTTCCCCACCTGCCCGTACCCGAATCCCGAGATTCGCGAGGCCCTGCAGTGCGGCATCGACCTGGCCGAAGAGGTGCAGCCCGACCTGCTGGTTGCCACCGACCCCGACGCCGATCGCGTGGGTATCGCTGCTAACGACGACGGCGAGTTCGTGCTGCTGTCCGGCAACGAGGTGGGTATCCTGCTTATGGACTACGTGGCTCGCAAGCGCCTTGAGCGCGGAGAGGACCTGGGTGACTCCATTGCTATCACCACCATCGTGTCCTCCGCCATGGCAGACGCCATCGCGGCCGAGCATGGCTTCGAGCTGCGTCGCGTGTTGACCGGCTTCAAGTACATCGGCGAGCAGATCGGCGAGCTGGAGGCCGCAGGTCAGGAGGGTCGCTTCATCTTCGGCTTCGAGGAAAGCTACGGCTACCTGAGCGGCTCGCATGTACGCGACAAGGACGCCGTTAACGCAACCATGCTCATCTGCCAGATGGCTCAGGACTACAAGCGCCGCGGCATGAACCTCGCGCAGGCCATGCGCGCCCTGTACGAGAAGCACGGTTTCTACCACAACAAGACCGTGTCGCTTGAGTACCCGGGGGCCGAGGGCGCTGCCCGCATGGAGGGCATCATGGCCGGTCTGCGCGCAGGCGCGCCCGCCGAACTTGGCGGCTGCAAGGTTTCTGGCGTGGTGGATTACGCTGTGAGCGTTGACGGCCTGCCCGCAGCCGACGTGGTGCAGTTTGATCTCGATGGGGGCAACAAGCTCATTGTTCGTCCGAGCGGTACCGAGCCCAAGATTAAGCTCTACATCTTTGCGAAGGGGGCAACGGCGGCTGATGCCGATGCGCTTATGGCCTCCCTTGAGGCTGCGGGTCGCGAGCTGCTCGCATAGCACCGCCTGCTCATGCGCCCGCGAACCCCGGTCGATCCCCGGTTCGCATAGCGCCGCCTTCCTAAGGTTCGCGCCCATGCGCCCGCGTTCTCGCGTGCTCGCGCGCCTAAAGGGTCCTAACCTAGCTTTGGAATGCGCTTTAGCACAGCCCAGGCGCGCTGCTTTTCGGCGGCGTCTGCCAGCATGCTCTCGAACGACTTGAAAACCGCGCTCGGGCGACCTAGCAGGCGCATATAGGCATCGGGGGCGATGGGGCAGCGGTAGGCTTGCGACAGCAGTCGCGCGCTGGCTTCGTCGGCAACCACCAGGCACAAAGGATCGAGCCCCTCGATGATCGAAAAGACCTCAGGAGCTCCCAGTGCCGTACCTTCCGCATTCAAAAGAGCGAAGGCGACCCCTTTGTCGCCATAGCCTAAGGAGGCGAGCGACTTGACCAGAGCTTCATGCGCTGCGGCCGTGAGAGCATGCTCGCTCAGCACGAGTGCGGTGCAGGCGACCGGGCCCTTTACATGCGACGCGTAAGCCTCCAGCGTGCTGGCGGCGGTCACCTCAAAAATGTTACTTCTAACGGAAATATTCACACCTGTTTCTTGAAGCACGCTTACCTTCTGTTGATAATGCCATCTTAGCGGATTCCCCCGCTGCGTTTGCGGGGTTTGACGATAGGAGACCAGCTATGAGTGGTCAAGCAGCTTAGGAAGATATTTTTCAATAGTTTTTAATAGTAGGACTTCGCACTTTGACAGCTCCATATCGAATCACTCTGAGCGCGATGGAAGGGATTTCGCCGTAATCTCGGGATC
>JAFXIM010000275.1 GCA_017533165.1 Eggerthellaceae bacterium | reverse complement strand
TACCGAACGCAGGTTTTAGACCTTCGAGACGTTCAAGCACATCCCAAGAACGATTTCCCGATCACCTCTTCAGACATAAATGAACTTGCTGAAAGCATTCAAAAGAGCGGCGGAATTCTTCAGTTCCCGCTTGTTCGTTTGCTTTCTGATGGGTCTTACCAAATGCTTGCCGGTCATAGAAGACAACGCGCAAGCATTCTCCTTGGAGAAACAGTGGATGAAAAGTACTTTAAAACAATGTGCTATGTTCTAGAGGATCTTTCGGAGGAACGTGCAGAACTATTTCTTATCGACACAAACATTCAAGCACGCGACCTTACTCCCAAAATGAGAGCGCAAAAGATCTCGGATGCAAGAAGACTCATTGAGACACTCAAAGAGCGTGGCGAGATCGAAGCTTCAAGCATAAAAAGAGCCGTTTCGGAGCATACTGGCGTCAGCGAATCAATGGTCATCTTGCAAACACGTATTGCCGAAAAACTTGTTCCTGAACTCATGGAACTATACGACAAAGGCGACTTTGGAGTCCGTGAGGCCTATGAGTACTCTGGACTAACAAAAAAGGCGCAGCTGATGATTCGCGATGTCTACCTAGGCTCTGTCAGCCAGGAAGATTTACGTGCAGAAATCCTGCGTATTGTCCAAGGAGAGAAACTGCGCGCCGGCAAACAAGATCCAAAGCAAAAGGAAATATACAAGAAAGCAAATCAAGTCAAAAAGCGGCTGAGCGATATGGCGGCCCTCAAGGATGAGGGAGTCTCTATAGACCGAGAACTCTTGGAAGACTTGAGATCCATCATAGACCAGCTCCTGAAGGGGTAGGGGAGTGCCAAAAGATTACGTAGCAGATTCTGCAGCGTAGTCTTTTTTTGTTTCTCCACCAATCCGCAAGTGATAAAAGTTCACGTAGCAGATTCTGCAGCGTAGCCTCTCTCGGTCAATCCAAAGGCGAAAACGTCCACGTAGCAGATTCTGCAGCGTAAAGTTTTTAATTGGCTCCACCACGGACAAACCCTTAAGAGCGCAGCATCTGAAGAGGTCTCGAAACCGCTCCTCCGTCTCATAGAAGAACCCAGCGTAGCTACCGCCGCCGATGGAGAATCTCCCAACCGCAAACGCTCAGAAGCGCATGAACAAACATCAGGAAGATAAATGAATTCTTAAAAAAGTAAGTTGAAACCTATTGAACTACCATCTCTAACAATTTAATATAATCAGAAAAAAGTTAACGTAGCAGAATCTGCAGCGTAGCAGTATTTACAAGACAGGAGCATCATGGCGAAGAGGAACAAGACCCCTGGTTCAGAGAAAAAGCAGCAGTCACTCTCCCTCAGCGGCGACACCGTGAAACAGCTGGAGGAAGAAGCCGAGCGCCGGGGCATAAAGAAGTCTCATCTGGTGGAGCAGATCCTCAACAACAACTTGCATGTTGATAGTGAAGAGATGACTAAAGACAAACCCATGATCGTGGCCGTGATGAGCTACAAAGGCGGGGTGGGGAAGACCACGACCTCCATCTCCCTCGGCGTGGGTCTTGGAACCGAAGGGCATAAGGTTCTTATCATCGACATGGACGGCCAGGGGAACGCATCCCAGTACCTTGGTGTTTACGACCAGCGTTCAGAGGACGCCTGCATAGCGGACGTCCTGTGCAAGCCCGCTCCTCACGCAGAGAGAATGACGCTGGACGAAGTCATCAAAGAGACGGAGTATGAAAATGTCTGGATCGTCCCTTCTAACTTCCGATTCGCTGATGCCGACGCAAGCATGAAGTCTGAAGGTTCAGCAGGCATCGACTCGCGCCTATGCTATGCTATCGAGGATATGGAACAGACGTTCGATTATATCATCATAGACTGTGGCCCCCGTCTGGACATGACCACCACAAATGCGATCGTGGCACTGGAAGCCGGAAACGACAATTCCCTCATCATCATCCCTGTCAAGGTAGACGGTTTTGCCATCGCAGGCGTTTCGCAAACCATTGCGATGATCCAGCGAATCGCAAAGGAAAGAAGAAAGAAGCCGAGACCTTGGCGTATCCTTCAAACCGCTGTGGAAAGCAGAACCGACGCATATAAGTATGGCTTGGAACAGCTTAAGGAAGCAGTGCCCGGAGCAACCTTCTTTACCACTAGGATCTCCAAATCCACGATTGTCCCCGAATCGAGCCTAATCAACACACCGCTAATCAGCTACAACCCGAGCAGCAAGCCGGCAATGGAATACCAGCTGCTCGTTCGAGAAATCGAGGCCTTGAATGAGCAGTAAGAGAAACTTCAAGAAGGCCATGCAAGAGTCTGGGGCAGGGAAGGCCTACGTAAACTCGACCATGCATGAAGAGATGACCGACGAACAGGTCAGGGAAGCCGCGTTCCAAAGCCGACGCAACCAGGACTGCGACATCAGTCAAAAGATGGCTGACGACAACCGTCGAAACACGCTCCTTCGTAAGTCTGGATTTGACTGGGTCGATATTGAAGAACTGCAGCCTCATCCAGATAACGCCTACCATGTAACCGAAGAAGACGTCGAGAACCTCGCAGGCCTCATTTACATAAGCAAGGAGACACAGCCTCTTGTCGTTCGCGAAACGGAAGATGGTCTCCAGATCATCGACGGTGAAAGGCGCTGGCGAGCACACAAGCTCCTTGCAAGGCTGTATGGCGACGCCTGGCGTATGGTGCCTGCCCGTATCCATCCGCTCGACTCTCTCACCGAAGAGGAAGTCCACTTCATCCTGCATTCCAACAATGCTGGACAGCGTGAGAAGACCGCTTCAGAAAAGGCGATGGGACTTGCGGCGATCGCTGACAGCCTTATAGAGTGGCGAAAAGCAAACCCTGCGCTCAAGGGCGTCAGGACAAACGCCATGCTGGCAGAGCACTTCGGAGTATCGGAGCGAACGGCTCAAACGAACCTTACGATTGCTAGGGGCCTCACGCAGAGATGCTGCAAGCTGCTTGACGACAAAGCATTAACGATGGCGCAAGCAGAGACGATCGCAAGACTCTCCGAGGAAAAGCAAGAGGCTATTGCTGACGCTATCGAGTCGGGTGATTTCGAGAAGAACGATATTGACGATCTCATCCAAAACATCAAAGAGGATGAGAACACGACCAGCACCACGGGCGGCTCTAAGGCCCCGACAACGAGAAAGCTGAAAGAGAAAACAACGAACAGCTTAATGAGAAACGCAAAGAACGCTCTTAGGAAGGCAATCAGGAAGCCCGAGGACCCAGATCCAGTTCTTGTAGCCGAGCTTAAAGAATACGTTCTGATGCTTGATAAGAGGGTTAACGAAAAGCTTCAAAGCTAGCTAAACCCGAAATCCATAGCCTAACAGGGGATCCAAACTACCTTGAACAGGGGAGGGGAGGGTTCCCTCTCTTTACGCCTTCTTAACTGAAAAAAGAGATTAAAGGATGCCGCCGCCGGCCTTCCGGAAACATTCTCGGTTGCAAATTCGGAGGTTGTTTTCAGCTATGACGCTTCGGCAATCAGGCGCAGGCCCTCAATAGTGAGCTCGGGGTTCACATGCTGGATGGTGGACGAATGCTGCGCGATGAGCGACGCCAGGCCACCGGTT
>JAFXIM010000274.1 GCA_017533165.1 Eggerthellaceae bacterium | reverse complement strand
GGGGCACAACGGATGCAAGGGATGCAAGGGTCACGTCAGCAAAAGAGAGCCCCTCGGACTCAAGCAAAGGAATCAGCGTAACCCGCAGCTCATCGGCTGTGTCCAGACGGTTCGTGGTCAAACGCCACATGCGCACGAGCTGGCCGTCCACGTAGGCGCCGAGAACTGAGTGGCTGTTTCCAATGTCGATTGCAAGTAACATAATAGTGACAAACTCGCTCTTCTGGTGACCCAATTAGATATAGTAACAGCAACGCACCGCTCCCGTCGCCGACAAAACGACGACAGAAGAAAGGCACCATCATGGCAGAGACACCGACCCGCATCCTCGTCGTTGACGATGAACCCACCATCACCGAGTTCGTTTCCCACGCACTCAAACGCGAGGGCTACTCCGTCGATGTTGCTGGCACGGGCGAAGACGCCCTGCAGATGGCCGCGAAGAGCAACTACGATCTATATGTGCTCGACGTAATGTTGCCCGGCCTGGATGGCTACGAGCTCTGCCGCCGCCTGAGACTAAAGACCGCGGCCGCCGTGCTGTTCCTAAGCGCACGCGACACGGAGCTCGACAAGGTGGTCGGCTTGGAAATGGGCGGTGACGACTACTTGGCGAAGCCCTTTGGCATGCGCGAGCTCATCGCACGCGTGCGCGCCTTGCTGCGTCGCAGGGCCGGGATCTTCCCCAACGACGAGACAGCGGTAAAGGTAAGCCGGATCACCCTTGACGAAGATGCCCATATAGCCGAAGGAGCCGCGGGCCCCATTGACCTTACCCCACGCGAGTTCGAACTGCTGGCAAGCCTCATGAAGAACGCAGGCAAAGTGGTTACCCGTGAGGACCTGCTGCGCGAGGCCTGGGGATGGGAGTACCTCACTGAAACTAAGACGGTAGACACTCACATCAAGCGCCTACGCGACAAAATCCAAGCTGCAGGCTACGACCCCGCCTTGGTGGAAACAGTGCGCGGCTACGGCTACCGCTTCAAGGTTCTCTAGCGGTAGCAACACCATCGACAAACCTTCGCACGCATCAAAGAATGAAAGCTCGGCTTTACGCGGACAAAGTCCTGACCAAGCTTCCTCACCATAAGATTACTAATGCGTATCTAAAGGGAGACTTACTCCAAAGAGATAGCCTTACCTATCTGCGCAACATCGTCCAGGCGGTCATAAGGTTAAAGGCGCTTGCTTGCGATACAAACAGGCAGTCCGGAAACACGGTTGGAACAACCGATCTCCTGGTCATACCAGGAAACATCTTAAGTGTGCCTCCCTCCATGACTACGGTGGTAAAAGCCTCAATGGGGGAGAACTTCATAATCCCACTGTAAACACAAGAAACCAAAACTCATAGCAAAATCAAGCTCTTAAAGGAAAAGGTGGCGGCCAGGATAAAAGGGTCTCGGAAGGAAACGGGGTAGGGGAGAGCCAAAAATCAGGAAAGAAACGAAAATCACAAGAACGGAAGAAGAACTCCCTGAAAGAACCCAAAGCCCTCAAACCCAAGCCTTCCCCCTCAACACTACTCAAAAGACAAGTTGGCCAAATTTTTGCAGTCGCTAAAGAAAAAATAAAAGACTCGCGTTCAGGCGAGGAAAAATGTCCCTGCTGCAAAGCCTCAACCAGCTCGCCGGTTCGATGAATATGCGAACTGACCACAGTACGCGACGCAACGGCTTCCTTCTTCTCAGAAGTCTTGTAGACCTTTGTAAGACCCGCGGCTTTCAAGACGGAGTGAACAGTTCTCTCGGAACATCCCACCTCTGCGGCAACCTCCTTCTTGGACATGTTCCCGCTCTTAAACAGGCTAACGATACGCTCGTCGCGCGCATCTCTCTTCTCTTTTGTTCTGCGCTTCGCCTCCAAGCGGTCAATAACGCGTTTAGAGGCGAAGAAATGGGTATCCTCCATCTCCTCCTTTGTCATTGCCAGGCTTTCTATTACCTTTTTGGCAGAAAGAATGTAATACCCCCTCTCTCCCTTTACGTTAAGAACATTGGAGACCGATCTTTGAATGCTCAGAAGCTCCGAGTTAGAAAGCGGCTTATTGAATCTTGCATTGAAGGACTGCAGGCGCAACCATGCGTCTTCCTTGCTGTAGATCTGGACGGCAGTGTTGTAATAGACGAAGCACATGAGCTCTCGATTGCCTTCGCAGTCGTAGTGACGATAGGCTTGCAGTTCTGCAACCTTATTCAATCGAGACATCATCAACCGGTCAAACTTCATGATGACAGTTCTTCTGGTTTGCTTCTTCTGGGGCAACTCAGGCTCGACTTGGACAGGCACAAGAGGCTTATAGCTACTCAGTTCACTGAGGCTGTAATAGGCTTCCACAGCGCTCACAAGGCGCGCGTGGCGCCCAGCCTTGGTGTTATAGGTATTTGGAATCCTAGAAACGCGCGTGTGGTCAAATACCGATCGATCAACGGAAACCCCATCCACATCATCAAGGATCTCGTCTAAGACATCTGCAAGCTGTCCTTGCACATGACCAAAGAAGGATACGCCCTTCTCATTCACTTCACCCGTATTCCTAAAACGATAGGGAATCGAACGATCCAGGATGTAATACAAATGAACGCCGCGCCCCGAATTCACGATCATGGTGGGCTTCGGAAGCGCGGCGGTTTGTACGGCATGATTCAGCCTGCTGAGAATCTCCTCAATCAGCCGCTCGCATGCAGACAAGGGAACGTCATGGCAGTCAAGGTCAAAGAAAAGCGCATTGAGCTGCCTGGTCCTCACGGAAAGTCGTCTCTTGCCGGTAAATCCGTTATGGGTGATGTAGTAATCGGAAACGAGGTTAAACGGGTAGTGGACAATGGCGTCAGACTTTAACGCGATATCCGTCCAAGTCCCTCCGTCATCAGTGGAGAGCACATAGAAACTGTTCCTGTCGTCATGCAACAAAATGCGGAAGAACCTCTCCCGATCGCTCTCAAAGGCAGGTGCCTCCAAGACAGCCGTATGTGCACCGTAAGACGACAAAGTAATGCTCCAAGGAGTCAGGGCATAGCCCGACCCACCCGCCTTTAGCGGCTCGTAGTTAGCTTTGTCGAATGGGAAAAGACCGCCAGCGGAGAAGTCGCAAAACCTGAATTTGCGAATGCTGACGCAAAGTGATAAACTTTCCATTGACAGTCGGAGCGTTTATCGCTTCTTGAGACCCCTCGAATTGCCGTTCGGGGGGTTTTCTTTTCTTATCGACCGGGCATTCTTAACCCGTTTTATTGAAGGGAATTATAACAAAA
Source organism: Eggerthellaceae bacterium (assembly GCA_017533165.1). Next base: position 3,214 of record JAFXIM010000274.1, on the reverse strand, counting down.
AACAAGCGACTATCAATGTTTCTTGTTAGAATTTCGCCTCTAACTTTGTTAGTCGTAACATTTTAACAATGTTTACTGCGATCTAACCTACAAGATCTACGTCTTTGCCTACGCAGCATACCCATTATGTAGGGATGGCACAGGCCTTAGGCTTAAGGTGTTTCCTGGACGTTATCTGCCCGAAAGCGACTTGCCACATAGGAACGTAGGCCAATGCGGCGAAAGACTGACGGCTAACGTAACAAATCTTCTCTTCGGACAACGCTTCTTCCCGGTGCATTGCGAAGGCGTTCCTGGCGCCGTCTCCTAGCTTCCTCAATGGGCAGTTCCCCTAGGTTCGTGCTTATTGCCTCAGAGGGGGTGTCACGCAATTTGCGGCCTTGAATGTTATGCGGTTCTGCAGCACCACCAAAAGAAGACGATCCTCCCTTCTTTCCTTCACTGCTTTCTCTTGCAAGGGGAGACTTCACTGAATCGGCGATACCAAGGCATACCCTACGCGCTTCTTTCAACTCCATAACATCTGCTCTTATGCTGTCACGCCCCTTCAGCAGTTCAGACCACTCCCGCTCTGCCTGAGCAAACAGACGCCCCTGCTCATCAAAATCAGCTTCACTAATACCGAGGCTGGCAAGCCTCTCGAAAGCGACCTTGAAACGCACTTGTTGGGTCTCAATGCCCAAAGCAGACGGTCTATCGGCTAGGGCCTCAGATAGGGGAATATAGGCCTTTGCTTCTCTGCAAGATCGAATATCCGATTGAATGAGAGCGAGCTCTTCCTTGCGTTTTTCAGCCTTCTTAAGCCGGTATTCAGCGAGCTCGAGATTGGTTTCCCCTTTAGAAATCACCTGCTCCAGATGATAGAAATCCCTTATGTGGTGTGCAGACAACGTCCTTCCAGCCGCAAACAAAGACTCAGGCTCTACAATCTCCGTAGATTCGCTAAGTCCAAGATCCTCTGGAGCCTTCCAAACGGTTTGGGCCAGCAGGTAGTTCTGATAGATTGATTGATCATTATTCAGGGCGGATAAATGCTCCTGATACCGTCTCAAACGCCCTTCAAGCGCCTCATTTAAGGCTTTATGACACCCCTTTATGTCTTGACCCCCTGCTTGTTCCTGCAGGTATCTACCGAGGCGCTCAAAGCGAATGAGCGTGTCGTTGTACAAACTGGGATCCACGTCTTCACCTGCACTTTGAAGGAACTGCTTATCCCGCTCGTACCTTGATTGCAGAACGGCTAGATGGTTCCACCTCATGACCTGGCTTCTCAACTCTACCAGCTCTGCCTTATCCGCTTTGAGGGTGTCGAAGCGTTTCTCCAGCATTGACGAAACATCCTCTATGCGAACCAGACCGTTTCTCACCATAAGCCTCGACAGGTCACGGTAAACCAGACGCGTTGCTGCATCTTCATGCATATCGCTTCCGATGCCCCTAGCAGAACGTGGAAGATAGTGCCTCATGAGGAAAGAGCTTTGGTTGAGGATTGCGTTGTAACCAGGGTAGGGGACAACCATTCCTAAAACGGCGTTATGCCGCAATCCTTCAGATGTATAGCGCTGACCAATGCTGATGTCTCGAGTTTTGTAACCAGATGGATGCTGGTACGTTAGTCCACGCCGATTAACGATTAATCGGATGCCATATTGATGCATCAATCTCTGCTGAAGCTCAGGGATGCTGATGACGGTAGGAACGATTTCATCAATCGCACGGCGGATATCTTCCTTCCACGGAATCTCTCCCTTTGAGATTTTCAGGAGCTCCCATGAAGCATAGTTACGATCCTCAAGAAGGCTTTCGTGATTAAAAACCATTTGCAACGACTCGAAATAAAAGCGAGCACCGAGGTTGGAGTCTTTAACCTTTAAGCCGTTTTTATGCGTGTAAGTGAGATAGCCGGTTTTCGGGGAACGCGTCACATCATATCCAGCACGGTTTAGTTTGAGCTTAAAGTCATCAAAGTCAGCGGCCAAGGGAGAAATGTCAACAATGGCCTTGCGCAATTCCCACTTCCAACTGTAGCCGCCCTTGCTTAAGATCTCACGCTCCCTCCTGTCCAGGTAAATGGGCTGCGAAGTGCGAGCACCGATGGTCTTTTGCATTTGTTCGCGTAGCGGAGTAAGACCATAGCGCTTCCCAATCTCCTGCGCTGAAATTTGGAGCGCCACCACCTCGTCGTTATCCAAATGGAGCTTCCTGCCCGTGTCCTTGTTTGTCACGTTCACCACAAGGTGCGCATGCAGGACCCCCTTCGTGTTGTCGTCGTGATAGACGATGGCATATTCGTGCTTGCGGTTTCCCGACCTGAAATTTGCTTCTGCCCAAGCTTTCGAATAAGCGCGAATGGTGCCAAGGTCGCAATCGTCATCCATGCTGGGGGAGAGAATGAAGTGGTAGTAAGTTCGGCATCCTCCCTGAGCAACGGGTCTGTCGTGCCGAAACTGAGCTCGCGTAAGATCCATCTGTCTTGCCCAATTTCTTGTGCTCAGGTCATCGCTCACATCCACAGCAAGACCACGTGAAGCCGCTCCAAGGTAGTCCCTCAGACGCCCAGCTTGTTGCTCAGAAAGCAAGATCTCGCCAGAGCTGTATCTCTCCCACTCTTGGCGATGCATCTCGTGTTCTTGCCTTTGTTCCTTCAGAAGGTATGCTTTAACCCCAGTGACATTTGTCGTGCCCACAGAGGCAGTCTTAAGCATAGGCACGACAATCACCTTCTCTCTTCACGCCTTATATGGCGCAGAGTCCACACAGCCTGTCTTTGAGCCTTGAACAAAAGCTCCATGAGTTCGCGGGCACGCTTCATCTCATCCAAGACTAGGTTGAAGCTTTCTTTTCCATTCGTTTCCTCGTGATTTTCAACCAGGCGCTCGAGTATGCTGAGATAGGCATCCATCATCCTTTCGAGCTGGCGGAGAACATCGATAAGCTGAATGATTTTGTCTGCCTCCATAAAGGTGCTTTCGCCTCGGATCCTCATCCTCATGAAGTCATTTCGGTTCATGCCCGCATCTTTGGCATCAGCATCAATCCGAGAAACCTCAGAAGCTGGAACGCGAACACTTAGCACTTTGGTATCTGGCGGCGGGGTATTTCGTCCGTTCATCACTGCGTTCCTTTCTTTCCACCGTGTGCGAGCGGAAGCTCGCATATCCGGCCATGCCGGACTCCAAGGCATCTGTGTATACAGATGCGACACTTGCTTCCC
>JAFXIM010000273.1 GCA_017533165.1 Eggerthellaceae bacterium | reverse complement strand
TTGGTTTGCTGCCATGAGTGCAGGTTCAAGCGTGAAAAAACCGACGGTTCGGGGCTTGTCTGCATAAAGAAGCCTGCCATCCGTCGAAACGTGGAACGAGGAGATTTCTGCTCGGAAGGAGAGAAGGAGTGAGCGATCCGGTAAAAGCCCCGTCTCATTACGCAGGTGACGGGATCGAGTGCAAGGAAGCCATGCGCTCGATGATGAGCGGGACGTACAGCTATGTGGCAGATCCTGAGAACTACAGCCACGAGAACATCCCTCCAAGCGCCTTCTACTGGTGGGGCTGCGCATTCAAGTACATCTGGCGATGGAATCGCAAGAACGGCGTGCAGGACATCGACAAGGCTATCGAGTGCCTAACCGAGTTGAGGAAGGCAGTGAGCAAATGAAGCGTGGTGGAATGTATCAGCGGGGCGCAAGGGAGATGCCCGGATGCATCACCTTCCTAGCCGTCTGGTTCGTCGTTTCATCGTTCCTGGCTACTGCGACGATTGTCGTGGGGTTGGCGAAGCTACTTGCGTAGCGATTGCTTGACCACTTACGCAAGGCAGCGATCCTGCCCGACTTCTTGAAGGGAACCTACGGGATCGAAGAACCGACGGCGCCCGGTCAAAGGCGCTGAAACCAAAAGACGGGAGTTGAAGATGAATGCACCTATGTTGGTGGTGCTCTGGAAAGTTGATTTGGGATGAGGACGTGGACGCGTGCGAGCACCACTGCGATGACGTGGAGGGGATATGCACGCTGCTTCACTGCTCGAAATGTCAGGCGGTCGTTACTTACGCGCCGCCGGAGAGGATAGATTGATGTACAACAGGGACAGTAGGGAGACGCACGACTGCCTGATCGCGCTGATCCTGCTCTCCCTCGCGGCCTACATCGTCGCCATCGTCGCGATTACGGAGGCAGTGGCGAGGCTGTTTGCGTAAAGCATGCCAGGGGCGCGTCTGGGAAACAACGCGCGTCAACGGCTGTAAAATTACGCATGCCGAATAACTTAAAAGGAGCGGTGCCATTTGGCAGAGACGATAGCATTGCAAGCATCAGAAGACGTCGTAACGAGAAGGGAGCGGGCGAAGAGGTACCTCAGGCAGTACGGCGCGATACAGTGCTGGATGATGAAGCTCGAGCAGAAGTACCACAACCTCGATTCCCAGAGGTTCAGGTGGAACCAGTGCTACGATTCCTGCGGGGGCAGCCCTTCCGAGAAGAAGGACCTGGCGGAGATCGTAGCCGGCTTCGAAGCCCTCATGGCCGACGCGCTGTGGAGGCAGGAGAAGCTGCGAGGATTCCAGGAGGAGATCGAGGCGACCGTGGCCTACGTGCAGGTGTGCCACCCGAACGCCGCCTTGGCCTTGAGGGAGAAGTACTTCGTGATAGGCCAGGCATCCGACTGGAAGGTCATAGCGCCCGACCTGCGATATGCGGAGTCAACCGTCAAGCTTCACCACGTTCAGGGGCTCGACCTGGTGGCCGACGTTCTCGAGGAGCGCAACTACGACTTAGAACTTTATTCGTTTTTAACCGCGAAACCGTGATATTCTGGGAGTGCGATAGTCCGTCCACGTGACGGGCTTTTTTCTTTTACCTAAGCGAGAGCCGTCCTTCCGGGCGGCTTTTCCTGTCTTTACGCAAAACGAAGCAAAGGAGGCGGTTGGCATGCCTTCGAGCAACCCGAGGTACGGAAGCTGGAAGCGCCGAACCGACGTGAGGAACTGGCTGCTTGCCACGCAGGACGTATGCGCGCTCTGCGGGCAGCCGATCGACAAGACGCTCACCACCTACGTAGACCCGAGGGACGGCAAGCGCAAGCGCCATCCCATGAGCGCCGAGGTGGACGAGATCGTGCCAATCAGCAAGGGCGGCTCCCCTTATGACCGGGAGAACGTGCGCCTCACGCACAGGATATGCAACCAGCGGAGGGGCAACAAGACCGAGCCGGAGATACGGACCATCAACCTTCCGCTGCCGACCTCGAGGGACTGGCGGAGCTGGTAGGGGGGGCATCCCCTCCCCTCGCGAAATCCTGCT
>JAFXIM010000272.1 GCA_017533165.1 Eggerthellaceae bacterium | reverse complement strand
TCAGCCTCCCTGCTGACAGCTACGTGGAACGAGGGGTAGGTCAAGACCCAGTTCTCGTCGGGGGTGGGACCGAAGTAGGGGAGGAAGACCACGTTATCCAAGCCGCTTTCAGCCATGGTTCCAACGTCGACGCCCGTGCCGCGCACGATGGCCACCTCTTCGTTCACGAAGGCGGCGCGCCAGGCGCTGTAGTTCATCGAGGCGTCTTCAGCGGTTAGGCCGGTGTCCGCGATGAAGGTTTCGAAGTTGCTGAATACCTGAGGCCAGACGACATCGTCGAGCTTAGAGGTGATGCCGTTTTCGTAATCGAGCCGCCACAGGCGCCCATCAAGTGAGTTGAGGAGGGGGATGGAGGCGCCCTGAAGCACCTCGAGGCAGGTATAGTCGTAGGTGAAGTCACTAGCGAAACCGTGAATGCCCTGCTCTCGAAGGCTTTGCAGGCTGAGACGAAGCTGGGGTAGTCGGTGGGCAGGGGTATGCCGTAGCGGTCGAAGAGGTCTTTGTTGGCGATGTAGCCGTCGACTTCGCCGCAGGCGGGAAGCCAGTTTACGGTTCCGTCGGCGTTGCGGTAGTTTTCGAGGTAGGTGGTGTAGAAGGAGGCGGCAACTTCTGTTCCGCTGAGGTCGACGAGGGCGCTGTTCAGATTTGCGGCGTCGTTGACCGAGAAGCGACGATTGGTGATGATGTCGGGCAGTTCGCCGTGCTCGTACATGAACTCGTAGAAGTCGAGGTCGTTGTTGCCTGCGACCCATTCGATTTCGACATCGGGGAGCTGCGCGCTCACGTAAGGCGCAAAGCTGTCGAGCAGATCCACGCTCCACAGGTATACCGTGACGCGTTCCTTCTCGGACTTCGCTTCGCTGCAGCTACTGAGAGGTAAGATGGCGCTGATGGCAAGGAGCATGCATACGAGGGCGATGCATGCAGTGCGGAGCCGGGTGAGGGGGGAGCATGCAGCGCGGAGCTGGGTCAGGGGGGAGTATGCAAAACGGAGCGTGTTTCGAGCTTTCATGTCGCCCGCTTTCTCGAGGGGGTGGGACCGCTTGGTGGCGCGCTTGCCTGGGTTCGCGCTCCTCGCGATTATAATTCGCGTTGATGAAAGGGGTACCAGCTGTAACCCGTTTGTCAATTTGATGATCAGGAGGCTTTGAATGTACGGACTTAAAACCGAAAGCGCCTTTGACTCGGCTCATTTTCTAGCCGACTATTATGGAAAATGCGAAAACCTTCATGGCCATCGATGGCGTGTCGTGGTGTATCTCGAACAGGAGGATCTGCAGACCGAAGGCACCATGCGTGACATGGTTCTCGATTTTGGCGTGTTCAAGCGTGCGGTGCGTGATCTAGCCGAAGAGCTTGACCACACCTTCCTGGTAGAAGAGGGCACTTTGCAGCAGGCGACCATCGAGGCGCTTGAGAGCGAGGGCTTTTCTCTGTCGGTACTTCCATTCCGCACGACGGCGGAAAATCTGGCATGCTACTTCGCTGAGCGATTGTTGGAGCAAGGCCTGCCGGTGTCGCAGGTTGATATGTACGAGACACCGAACAATTGCGCCATTTGGAGGAAGTAGCGGTTGGTGTTGCTCGCGACGCCTTATGCCGTCGCGCCGCCGCCTGGCTCATGCCGTCGCGCTGCGGTGCTGCGTGCCATTTGGAGGAAGTGGCGAAAAGCGTTATCCTAGTTCGCGAACGTAAATGATCGCGCCTGAGGGCGCAGCAAGGAGACTAATATGGTTGCAAAGGGCACTAAGGTTGAGGTGCACTATCGTGGCACGCTCGATGACGGCACGCAGTTCGACTGCAGCTACGACCGCGGTGAAACGCTCGGTTTCACCGTAGGCGCCGGTCAGATGATCCCCGGCTTCGACGCTGCCGTTGCTGAGATGGAGGTTGGCGAGAAGCGCACCGTTCGCCTTGAGCCGGCAGAGGCTTACGGCGAGTACGACGAGGCTCGCGTGATTCAGGTCCCGTGTGCGAACTTCCCGAACTGGGAGCAGATTCCGGTTGGCGTGCCGGTTATGCTTTCCACTCCCTATGGGCCGATGCAGGCAACCTGCCTGAAGATCGAGGACGAGAAGCTGTTCTTCGACACCAACCACGAGCTTGCCGGCAAGGCGCTCACCTTCGAGATTGAGCTGGTCTCCGCTCAGTAGAGCTCACCTTCGAGATCACCCCGATTTCCCTTCGGTGGCGCTTACCTTCTCCACCTGTTTTTGAAATGCCGTCCTACTCTGGGGCGGCATTTTTCGTACTATGTGAGAAAGCACTTTTCGAGAAGGGATGCGCATGGTTGCTGTCGGTAGCAAGGTTTCAGTTCACTATGTAGGTACGTTTGATGACGGCACCGAGTTCGACAACAGCTACAAGCTGGGTGAGATGCTCGAGTTTGTCATTGGCGGCGGCCACATGATTACGGGTTTTGACAAGGCCGTTTCCGAAATGGAGGTCGGCGAGAGGCGAAGCGTGCGCCTTGCGCCTGAGGAGGCCTACGGTGAGTGGCGTTCCGATTTTGTGGAGCCGGTGCCGTGCGAGTATCTGCCGAATTGGGAGGATCTTCCGCTTGGCGAGCCTGTGGTCCTGCAGGCTCAGAACGGCCAGCAGATCCAAGTGCTTGTTTCCAAGGTTGAAGATGGCGTTGTCTACCTCGACCACAATCATTTCCTTGCGGGTAAGCCCATCAACTTTGAGATCGAGCTGGTTGAAGTTGCCGCACCGGGCTCCTTCGAGCACGTTCACGACGACGATTGCGATTGTGGTTGTCATGATCATGCGCGCGACGGTCACGGCGCGCATGGCCACGAGGAGCACGCTCGCAATCACGATGGCCACCGCGATCACGAGCACTCCCATGGTGAGTCTTGCAGCTGCGGTTGCCACTAAAACGACCCATAAAGTCGCTCTTTTGCGCAGATCCAGAATTTCGCATTCAATCTGCGAGTAAAGTCGGTCGTGTATAGCTTATATCACTCATTGAGGGCGCCGCTTGGATAGCTCGGCGTTCTGACCTGCGCAAATAGAGCGAGAGGTATCTCTGTCAGCGATAAAACCTATACACCACTGGAGTTACTCGCAGATTCGAGCGCGATTTTTGGATATAGCCCACCGTTTCGCGCGTAGGGGCAGTTGCCCGGCGCCAATATCCCGATCGACTGTTTCGGCAAGTCTCTGCGGTAATGGCTCTGGGTTGACGGTTCCGTAACGAAGCTGCGTGAGATTGCTTGGAGCCGTACGCCCATGGCGGTCTCTCGTAAGTCCGTTTCGAGCTGACCGCCCGCAATGGCCACCCCGCGACGACCGCCGCGAGCCTACCGCCCTACAACTCAATAACGCTGCTGGTGTACAGGTAGTTGACGCGGTCGTTCAGCGTATCGCGCAGGATGCTGTAGGCGGCAAGGCCCGTGCAGTGGAACGTGTAGTACCTGGTCGGGCGCGCCGCCATGAACTCGGCCACAGCGGCAACCACCGCGGGGTCCTCCACGTCGCCCGATGAGGGATTCATCAGGTGGAACCCGGCCACCACGGCGTCGAGAGGTCCGCCGGTGAGCTCCTCGGCCTTTTTCATGATGTTCACGATTCCGCAATGCGAGCAGCCGGTTACCAGCACCGTGCGATCACCTTCGTGGATCAACAGCGTCTGCTCGTGGGCGAAGGAGTCGGGTGCGAAGGTGGGCGTCTCGGCTGCGGTAGCGTTGGCGGCTGCATCGTCGACGCGCTCGAGCAGGACACGGTTCGAGGCGGGGGCAAGTTCTGCCATCTCGACAGCCGCATAGAGCTCAAGGGCCTCGCTGATGGTGCGCTCATCGCCAGTGAGCACGAAACGATCGGGATAGGCGGCTAGCAGCTCGGGGTCGATACCGATGTCTTTCAGGCCGACGGGCGTATTTGCGCGGTGCTCCTCGAAGGCGCGTTCGTGTACGTAGATGGGAACTTTGCGTCCAGCTGACTCGCTCGTTTCCAAGAAAGCCCGCAGACCGCCGCCGTGATCAAAATGGCCATGCGAAATGACGGCCAGGTCAGCCGTGGTCACGTCAATTCCAAGTGCTCGTGCGTTGTCGATGAAGGAGCCGTCGGGTCCCATGTCGAAGAGGATGCGTCCGCAGTCGGCTTCGATGAACATGCTCAGTCCATGCTTGGAGCAGTAGCGATCGGAGGGTGTGGCGTTCTCGAGAAGCACGGTGATTTTCATGGGCGAACCTTCTTTCGACGATCTTGGTTAATGCCCAACATTCTATCAACCGTGTCGCATAGTTTCAGCTTATCTTCAGATTCGGAAGGCGCGCTCGTTCATTTGCGCTCATTGCGCTTGCCTGCAAAAGACATGCGGTGTTCGGTATAATGGTCTGGCTCGTTAGCCCGCGCGCATCGCGCGCCCGTACAAGAGGGGATGTACTGATGGAATTCAATCCGAAGGATTACCGCGTTGCGTTGCTGGCTGGTGGCCGCAGCGGCGAGCGTGAGGTTTCTTTGACCTCCGGCAAAGGCGTCTTTACGGCGCTCGAGGAAGAGGGCTTCCAGGTAACCATGCTTGATCCGGCCGAGAAGGATGATCTCAAGAAGCTTGTCGATGGCGGCTTTGACGTTGCCTTCCTCGTTACGCATGGTCGTTACGGCGAAGATGGCGTGCTGCAGGGATTTCTCGAGCTCATCGACTTGCCCTACACGGGTTCCGGTGTTCTCGCTAGCGCGCTTGCCATGAACAAGGCTAAGGCTAAGGACACTTACACCACCGCCGGCGTTCCCACCCCGCCGTCTTTCACTCTGGTCAAGGGTGATGAGATTGACGTTGACGCCATCGTTGCCGCCATGGGCGAGCACGTGGTCATCAAGGCCGCAAACGAGGGTAGCACCATCGGCATCTACATGGCTGAGACCGCCGCCGAAATTGCCCCCGGTATCGCCAGCGCATTTGAGCATGATGACATCGTGGTGGTTGAGAAGTTTATCTCCGGCCGCGAGTTCACCATTGCCGTCTTCGGCAACGAAGACGCCCGCGCTTTCCCGGTCATCGAGATTATTCCGCAGAAGAACACTTTCTATGACTACGAGTCCAAGTACGCCCCCGGTGGATCCAAGCACGTGTGTCCCGCCGAGCTCGAAGAGGATCTGGCTTCTCGTATGCAGGCTGATGCGGTCCGTGCCCACCACGCGCTTGGCTGCATGGGCGTCTCCCGCACCGACTTCATCGTGGAGCCGAGCGGAGAGTACTGGGTGCTTGAGACCAACACCCTGCCGGGCATGACCCCGACATCGCTTCTGCCGGATGCGGCTCGCGCCGTAGGCATCTCCTACAACGAGCTGTGTGCAACCATGGTGAAGAACGCACTCCGTCTTTAGGAGGGAAGCGGGCCCAGGCCGACGAACTGTCAATTTTGGCGGCTTGGGTCAATCAATTCGGATGTGGTGGCATTTCGGTTGACCTGGGTCAATCGAAATGCCATTTATTTGACCCAAGTACTTGTATTTGACAGTTCAAGATGTGTTTTCTGTCTCGTTATGTCAAAAGGACTGACCTGGGTCAGTCCTTTTGACATTCTGCCTATGTTTCATTGACCCAAGAGGTCAATATTGCCAATGCGATCTTTACTCGTCGATCTCCTCGCCGGCGTCGAACGCGTAAGCGATGAAGTCGGCGTGTCCTGCCAGCCACTCGAGGGCGTCGTCGATGACGGCATCCTTGTCGTACTCGTTGAAAATCTCATGCATCAGTCCAGCATAGATGCGCATGCTCTTGTCGGTGCTGCCGATCTCCTGGAAGAACTCAAGGCTGTCGGTAACGTCAACCAGGGCGTCATCGGCACCGTGCAGTAAGATGACGGGCTCGACGAACTGCTCGGCGTTTTCCTTCATCCACTTCTGACCTGCGTTGACGGCGCGGAACAGACCAAGCGACATTTCCTTGATGACATAGGGGTCTGCCTCATAGGCGCGGCCGACTGCCGGGTCGGAGCAAACGCCATCGCCGAGCTCGTTGGGAATGTAGACCAAATCGGGTGCGTCAGCTTCGACGGCAGCCTTGGTCAGGCCCTTGTTGTCGCGCGTCCATGCGCCGGAGAGCACGTAGCCGTCGACCTTGCCCGGGAACATGGTGCCGTAGAGAGCGGAAGCGTAGCCGCCCATGCTGTGGCCGATGATGTAGAGGGGAGCCATGGGGTTTTCCACCAGCGCGCGCTCGACGACGACGTCGACGTCCTTGGCGATCTCCTCGAAGTTGGAGTAGTAGATCTTCTGGCCCTCGCTGCGGCCATGACCGCGGTGGTCAAAGCGGTAGACCGAATAACCCTGGGCGTTCAAGCGCATGGTGAGGTAATCGTAGCGACCCTGATGCTCGCACAGGCCGTGCACGATCACGATGACGGCGCGCGGATCATCGACGGCGTCCGTCTTGCCGTAGAGCTTGATGCCATCGAAGCTCTCGAAAGTGTACTCAACTGCCATGAAGATTCCTTTCCCTAGGAAAAGCCGGCTTCATTAAACCGACTTGTTACCAAAACCCCACATGCGCACTTCGGGTTCAAGGCGAACGCCCTGTGCCTCGAAAATGCGATCTTGTACATCGGCGATAAGCTGACGAACGTCAGCTGCCGTTGCGCCTCCAGCGTTAACGACGAATCCGGCATGCTTGGTTGACACCTGGGCACCGCCGACGGCGTACCCCATAAGGCCTGCGTCCTGGATGAGCTTGCCTGCGAAATAGCCAGTCGGGCGCTTGAAAGTGCTGCCCGCGCTCGGCATCTCCAGGGGCTGCTTGCTTTCGCGGCGGATGCGCAGGTCCTCCATGCGAGCCCAGATGGCGTCCTTGTCATCGGGCTCAAGCTGCAGGGTGGCGCTCAGCACCACGTAACCGCATTCGTCCATCATGCTGTGACGGTAGGACCAGTCTGCCTCTGCGCGGCTGACCTCCACGATATCGCCTTCGGGCGTAAGGCAGGAAAGAGAGATTGCCACGTGTGCAAACTCGCCGTCATAGGCGCCAGCGTTCATGATGGCTGCACCGCCAATGCTGCCTGGGATTCCGCTTGCAAACTCGTAGCCGGCAAGACCCGCCTCCATGGCGGCCTTGGCGACCGCTTCATTTGATGCGCCGGCTTCAGCGGTGAGAAGCGTGCCTCCAATCGTGATTGCGGAGAGGTTTTCTGCGAACTTAACGACAACGCCGCGCAGACCCTCGTCGGAAATCAGAAGGTCGCTGCCCAGGCCAATGATGTGCACGGGCAGCTCGTGGTCGCGAGCGCAATCGATGATGTAGCGAACGTCGTTAACAGCTTGCGGCGTGACCAACCAGTCGGCAGGGCCGCCGATCTCAAACGTGGTGTGCTTGCTCATGGGTTCGTTTTCGAAGACGTTTTCCGCGCCCGCAAAGAAACGCAGCTGGTCGCCCACATCGGGGCCGACCATCATGCATACGCCATCTTTGCAGCAAACGCCCGAAGGCATTTCCGGCTGAGCCCAGGGATCAAATTCCGCTTCGGGTGAGGCGGTGTCTCGCTCGGGCAGCGTTTCGTGGTTCATGGGGCTCCTTGTTATCGGCTTGGTGTTTACGCATATTATAGGACATGGGAAAAGAGCCGACTGGACGCAGTAATCGGGGTGCGCAAAAGCACCAATCAAGTGCAGCTAGGGTCGCAATTAAAAGAGCCGACTGAACGCAGCCGGCTCTCAGATGACGAATCCCCTTGAGAAACTTATTTCGTTTCGAAGGCAACCAGCAGACCGCCGCGCTCAGCATAGAAGCTGTCAAGCGCACGCGTTGCGTTCAGCTCGATCTGGGCCTCGGGGAAGACTTCCTGCAGCATGCCCTTGAGCTTGATGGCGCCGGCTTCGTTCAGGACGTGGGCAATGCGGATCTTCTTGCCGTTGCATCCCTTCTCGACGACCTGCTTCACTATGGTGGCAAACATCTTCTTCTCGCCGCGCACTTTATGGGCCGGGTCAAGTTGACCCTCCACGGCAAAGCCGACAATGCGGATGTTGAGCATGTCGGCGATTTTGGCAACAGCGGGGCTTACGCGGCCGTTGTTGGCTAAGTTGGTGAGTGACTCGAGGCTGAACAGGAGCTCAGTGTTGTCGCGGTAGGCTTCGATTTCGTCGCGGATGGTGTCGAAGGGAAGGCCTGCTTCGATGAGCTCCTTGAGCTTTTCCGCAATGAGCCAAAGCTGCGGACCCGTAGAAAGGGAGTCTACGATATGCACGCGCGCGCCAGGGTTCTCCTTCTCGTAGACGTCCTTTGCGACGATGGCGGAGTTGTAGCTGCCGGAGAGTTTGCTCGTGATGGTGGCACCGAAAACCTCCATAGCTCCATTGAAGGCTTTGATCCAATCGCCCGTGCCGGGGCAGGCGGTACCCGACTTGCCGCTGTAGCCGGCAAGGTAGTCGACCATCTCAACGATGTCGGTTTCCGGGGCGTCGATCCACTCGCGTTCGCCTGCGACGATCTTGAGGGGGGCCACGCCGAAGCCGATTTCCTCGGGGAGGTCGAGTTGGCTGGCGTAGGTCAGGTCGGATGAAGAATCGGTTACGATTGCGTACTGCATGGTGTGCTCCTGGTAAAAGTTCTTACCCTACCGATAGTCAAACGGACGAAGATTATCTCACACCCAAATATAGCACTCGGGTGAAGAGGTGTATACAGGGTTTAAAAAACCTTGTTAAATGTTTCTAATAACCATATTGCATCAGTTGGTCCCTCACACTACAATTTTTCCCATGAACATAAACATGAGACAACACATTGCTGAATCCATGGCAGATTTCCGTCTTCCGCGCTATCGGGAGCTGCCCAATGTCGGCTTGTATCTCGAGCAAGTTGTCCAGTACGTCAACGCTTCCCTCGGGCAGTTGGGCGTGCCTTCTTTGACAGCCTCCATGGTTGGCAACTATGTCAAGCAAGGGCTTATTCCCAATCCGATCAAGAAGCGCTACTTCGCGGAGCAGATCGCCTACCTTATGTTTGTGTCCCTTGCGAAGAGCGTTCTGACCATCGACAACTTGCGTCTGTTCATCCAAATGCAGCAGAGGACTTACGATGTGCCCACGGCGTGGGATTACCTGTGCGACCAGATGGAGATGGCTCTCGGCTACACTTTCGGTTTGATCGATGCGCTTGAGGATACGGGCGTTACCGAGTCCGAGGAAAAGGCCATGCTGCGCTACTGCGTGATAGCCATGACCAACGTCGTCTACCTCAACAAGTGCTTCGAAGGTGTGCGTGACAAAGGCGATGTCGCATATCCCGAAAGCCCCGAGCTCGACTAGGCCCCGAGCTCGACGCATCTCCGCTCTCCTGCGCGAATCGGGCGTGAGCCACCTCCTTTCCTGAGCGTTTTGCTTACCTTCTCCGCCAATATACAGAGGCTCCGGCTGATCTTGAACGCCCCGCGTCAGCGCGTTGTCGAAGCGTTGCTCGCCCGTGGTGCTCGCGACGAAGCCGAAGTGCCCTCTCGTCATCTTTAACAGGGCCAGAAACAAGTTCCGGGACATTTCTTTGGTATAGTGAGGCGTCACCGAGTTTGAGGGGATAAAGAGAACGACATGTCACTAATCGTAGCTAAGTTCGGCGGTACTTCGGTTGCCTCTCCCGAGCGCATCAAAAACGTTGCGAAGCGTTTGGTGAGGCTCAAGCAGGAGGGCCATCAGGTGGTCGCCGTTGTGTCCGCTATGGGAAAAACCACCGACGAGTTGGTTGGTCTGGCGAATGCCATCAACGCCAATCCGCCCGCGCGCGAGCTCGACCGTTTGCTTTCGACCGGCGAGCACGTTTCCATGACGCTTCTGGCCATGGCCATCGAGGCTCTTGGCTATCGCTCTATGAGCTTTACGGGTCGTCAGGCGGGCATCGAGACCGACGGAACCCACAACAAGGCAAAGATCGTCAAGGTGGACAACGAGCGCATTATGCGCGCGCTTGACGATGGCGTCATTCCGGTTATCGCGGGTTTCCAGGGCATTGACAAAAACGATGACATCACCACGCTTGGTCGTGGCGGATCTGACACCACGGCAGTTGCGGTTGCCTGGGGCATTCAGGCTGACGTTTGCGAGATCTACTCCGACGTCGAGGGCGTGTACACCTGTGATCCGCGCGTCGTCCCCCGCGCCAAGAAGCTCGATCAGATTTCCTACGACGATATGCTCGAGCTGGCAAGCGCTGGTTCGGGCGTACTTCAGAGCCGCGCCGTTGAGTTCGCGCGCAAATGGAACGTTGTCATTCATTCCCGTTCCGCGTTTTCCGATGCGGAAGGTACCTACGTCAAGGAGGATCCCGACATGGAGGAAGCGGTCATCACCGGCATCGCTCACGATACGTCTGAGGTGAAGGTCACCATTCGCCGCGTGCCCGATAGCACCGGCGTTGCGGCTCGTCTGTTCGGCTCGCTGGCTGGCAACAACGTGAGCGTCGACATGATCATCCAGAACATTTCGCTCGACGGTTACACCGACATCAGTTTCACCTGCCCCGGAGCCGACCTGGCCCGCGCAAAGAGCACGCTTGACCGCGTGGTCGAGGAGATTCAGGCGGGCGAGTACGTGGTGGAGGAATCCATTGCGAAGGTAAGCCTGGTGGGCACGGGTATGAAGTCCTCCCCGGGCGTTGCCGCGAAGGCTTTCGCTACGCTTGGCGAAAACGAGATCAACATTCTGGCGATTTCCACGTCGCCTATCCGCCTGTCCGTCGTGGTTGATGGCGCGCAGGCTACGCAGGCGGTTCGCTGCCTGCACACCGCTTTCGGACTTGACTCCGACAGCGTGTTCGAAGAGAAGCAGCTTTCCGCGGAGGAGATCGCCGCGAAGATGAAGAAGGGCAGGTAAGATCCATGGCTTGGACTAAGGAAATGCCGGCAAATCCGGTTGTCGCTGTTGCGGGTGCTACGGGCGCTGTCGGCCAGGAATTCCTCGAGGTGCTGCATGACCTCAACTTCCCGGCGAGCGAGGTCCGCGCGTTGGCTTCCGCTCGCTCTGCGGGCAAGAAGATCCCCTTCAAGGGCTGCGGTGAGGTTCGAGCGGGCGAGCTTACCGTGCAGGAGATGACCCCCGAGGCCTTCGAGGGCGTCGACATCGCGCTGTTCTCCGCCGGCGGGTCCGTGTCCAAGGCCATGCGCGAGGCCGTTGTGGCTGCCGGCGCGGTCATGATCGACAACTCGAGCGCGTTTCGCATGGACGAGGACGTGCCGCTGGTGGTGCCCGAGGTGAACCCGCAAGACATCGAGTGGCATTCCGGCGTTATCGCCAACCCCAACTGTTCCACCATCCAGATGGTCGTTGCCTTGAAGCCGCTGTATGAGGCCGGCAAGGGCATTAAGCGCGTGGTCGTGTCCACCTACCAGGCAGCTTCCGGCGCCGGCGCGCCGGCCATGGCCGAGCTCTACGACCAGACCCGGCAGTTCCTCGACGGCGAGGAGCTCACCGTGAGCGCCTTCGCCCACCGCATCGCGTTCAACTGCCTCCCG
>JAFXIM010000271.1 GCA_017533165.1 Eggerthellaceae bacterium | reverse complement strand
GGAACCGAGAAGTGCAGGATCGAGCGAACCGAAGAAGCGACGGCTGTCGCCGCGGTTCTTACCAGGCTCTTCGCCGCCTCAAGACCATCGGCGAACCCTTTAGCCGCATCCCAGCCCCAGATCCATGCCTCGCCGCTCATCGATGCCCATTGCCTGCAGCATGATGCGATGGAGCTTGCGCTCGTCGCTACCGCCGAGTAGGTACCCGCGATCCCGAACGCAAACGAATTCCCGGCGTTTGCCCCGTGCTGTCCGGCGTTCGTGCCGGCCAGCTGGGCTTCGGCCTGCGACTTTATCGTGCTGGCCGCTGATGCTACGCTCCTTGCAGCGCCTAAGATTCCCCTCGAGAAGGAAGTCCCCGCCTTCGAGCCGACGGTGCCGGCGTCATCGGGAAGCTCGTCGAGTTCTTCTTGGGCGGACTCGCAAAGCGATGCCGCCGCCGAAGCGACGTCTCTCTCCTGATTCTCCATGCCCTCGGCAGTTCCGCCGCCGTACGCGTTGCCCGTATCCAGCCCAAGCTCTTCAGCTTCTTCCTGAAAGGCGGAGAGTTGGCTCTCCAGCTGCGAGATATATGCCTGAACTTCCGCAGGGCAGGAAGAGATGGCGGCGGCAAGACTCGTCGAGTAATTGCTACCCGCAGCCTCGCCAGATTCCGACGCAGATCCCTCTGCTGAGGAAAACGCGATCTCAACCCCTAGGAGGGATTCCTTCACTTGGTTCGCGGCATTGGTAAACGATTGGCCCATTGCCGATTGAAGTGACGACAGGATGCCCGTATATGACTCGGTTGCTTCCGCTGCGTTGTTCACCGCCTGCGCAAGTTCTTCCTGCGTGCCCGCCACTTCCCTGGACAGCTCGGCGCGAATCTCATCGGCGGTGATCCCGCCTTCGACCGCACTCGAGTACTTCTCAGCTGCTTCCTCAGCCGAGAGCGTACCGTTCTTAACTTCCTCTACCGCGTCAGCCAAAGCCGATTGCCCGGTAGCGTACTGGGCGCTTATCTCAAGCGCCATCTGCTGGGCAGCGGTGTTCTCCTCAAGCGCCGCCTCGGTATCGCGAACGGATTGCTCGAGGTCCAGCTGGGCCTGCGAGGTGTATACCTGCACGCCGCCGAGCATGCCCCACGCCTCGACGTTTCTGTTCGTCTCGGCTGTGAGGTTCTCCTGGGCTTGCGCCAGCTGAATCTCGAGCTCTATCTGCTCGGTGACCAAATCGGAGTAGGCCTGCATGGCGGCTTGCTGCCTGATGCGGTCGGCCTCCGCCTGCGCCGCCTGCCTTATGGCGTCGGCGTTCATGCTGAGAGCGTCGTTTTGCGCATCGTAGGTGAGGTTCAATCCCTCGCACGATGCGTTGAGCGACTCGGTCATAGCAGCAAGGGCGGCTTTGTCCTCGGCTGACTTCTCTTCCTTGGCGGCAAGCTCGGTGATTTGCGTCGACAGATAGAGGATCTTCCCAGCCTGAGCTTCAGCATCTTGACCAGATTGCCGGATGCTCGAAGCTAGGTCGTTATGGGCCGATATTGCCTCCTCGCATTGCGCGTTGAAGGCGTCTATGGTCACCTTGGAAGCCTCGAAAGCCGCCGTTTCTTTGTCGAGTGCGTACTTCGCCTCGATGGCGGCATCAGAATGCTCGCCCTGCGCTGCCACGATCTCGTCATACGAAGCCTGGAGCTCATCGATCTTGTCTTTCTGCTTCTGGCTGGATGCGGTGAGCTTCTCCTGCTTGTCAACGTTGGACGTGATGGCAACGCTCAAGGTTCCCATGACGGCCACGAGCGCGCCCACTGCCGCGATGACCAGCCCTATGGGGTTTGCAGACATAGCCGCATTCCATAGAAGCTGCGCCGTGGTAGCCACGGTCGCTGCCGCAGCCTTCGCCTTAGTCGCAACGGAAAGCGCCACGACTTTGATGGACGCGGCGCCCGCAGCCGTTGCGTTGGCTCCCGTGGCGGCTGTGTTCGCCGCAGTAGCTGCGGTATCAGCCGTCGTGGCAACGGTCTTGGCGGCAGTCTTGGCAGCAAGTCGAACGTCGGTCGCCTCTTTGATGGCGTTTTTGATAATCTGCGCGTTCACCGCTATCGTGTTGGCGTTGGTTGCCGCCGAGTTTGCGATGGTAGCGGCGGTATCCCCCGAGGCAGCGGCCGCCTTGGCGGCAAAAGCCGCGGCCGATTTCCCCATGGTTATCATGAGGGATCCTAAACCCGAGGTGATTTTGCCCGTGATGATCATGAGAGGCCCGAGTGCCGCCACGAGCCCGCCCGTGCTGATGACAAGCGTCTGCACGGCGGGGTTTGCGTCCTCGAAGGCACGCGCCGCGCCCTGGACAGCGCTCAAGACTGGTTGGAGAACGTCCATCATTGCCACGAGGGCCGTTTTGAGCCCATTCCCGATGCTTATGCCCACGTCCGTGACTTGGTTCTTGAGCATAATCAGGCGGGACTCCGTGGTTTGGTAGCGTTGCGCTGCCTCGTTGGTCAGCGCCGCGTTCTCTTCCCAAGAAACGTTCGCGACGTCGATGGTAGCCGTCATAAGCTCAGATGCGCTTGTGAGACGCTTCAAGGTATCCGTCTGCCTGAGGGCGGTTATGCCCAGGTCATCGAGGATGAGGTTGATGTTGCTGCCCGACTCGACGGCGGCCTGCATCCCGCCTACAAGAGAAACCAGCGCGCTTGCCGCGTCGGTTTCCCAGGCTTCCTTGAACTGCTGGGCGCTCATGCCTGCGGCGGAGGCCCACGCCTCCAGCGCCTCCCCTCCCATGGCGCAGTCCTTATCGATCTGGCTCATGATCTGGGAGATCGCACTACCGCCGGCCTCGGCGTTAATACCCACAGAGGAAAGCGCGGCGGAAAAGCCGAGGATCTGGCTCTCGGTCATGCCTATCTGCGAACCGGACCCGGCTATCCTCATCGCCATCTCCATGATGGCCGCCTCGGTAGTGGCCGAGTTGTTCCCCAGCCCTACCAAGGTGGCACCAAGGCGGTCGATGTCCTCAGTCGCAGTCCCGACGATGTTCATAACCTGGGAGAGTTGCATCGAAGCGTCCTCGACACCGAGGTTCGTCGATACGCTGAGGTCTCCGACAACGGACGCGAATTTATCGAGTTGTTCAGTCGCTATCCCCAGCTGCCCTCCGAGTTCCATGATGTAGTTGATCTCGTTAACATCCACGGGCTTCACGAGGGCCGCTTGTCGCGATGCCTCCGCGAGCTCCTCAAACTCCTCGGTCGTGGCGTCTACGGTTTTCCTAACGCCCGCAAATGAACTCTCGAACTGAATAGATGCGGTAACCGACGCAACGCCGATTGCCCCTATGGCAGCCGTCAGCGGCAGCAGGGACTTCCCGGCGTTGGTCATCTTCTCGCCGATTTGCTGGAACTGCCTGCCCACCGCCTGCAACTGCACGGCGGAGACGCTGGCGAACTCCTTGTACTCGTTGGAAAGCTTCTTCAGCTTCGCCTCTGTGCTCGCGACCTCACGCTGAAGATCACGGTACTGCTCCGCCGTAGCCTCAACCTTGCCCTCGTCTATCAGGCGCTGCGTCTCCTTCAGGGAGTCAAGCTTGTCCTTGGTGTCGATTACGGCCGCGCTCAGGAGCTTCTGCTTCTGCGTGATGAGCGAGATGTTCGTCGGGTCAAGCTTTAGAAGGGCGTTGACTCCCTTTAATTCGGATTGGGTTTTTCTGATGGCAGTGTTGACGCCCTTCAGGGCATTGCCCAGCTTGGTCGTGTCGCCGCCGATTTCTATGGTGATGCCTTTAACGGTCTGTCCTATGCATGCTCACCTCCAGGGGCGTTCACCCCGAAAAGATCTCTGAGGCGGGAGCGGTCGGATTTGCTCAGCGAGGTCTGCTCGAGACGAAGCGCGTTCTCGAGGTACTCCCGCCCTGCCTCCGTCTCGCTCAGCTTGTGGATGAAGGCGTCACGTCGATATCGCAAGTAGTCGAGGTAATCTAGAGATTCGACATCCAAGACAGATATGCGAAGGTAGTCGGATACGAGTTTCTCCCAGTAGCTGGCGATCTCATAGGTCTCCCCCTTCTCCTCGACCGGATAGAAGGGGATGGCTAGTTTTTTCCGTGGACGATACCTGCCACGAACGCGCTGTACGCCTGCAGGAACATGACGATGTCCTCGAAGTCGAGCGTAGCCTCCAGGTTGCTCTTGCTGACGATGAGGCCTTCCTTGTTACGGCTCATGAGCTCTGCGCATACGCCGTACACCTCGTCGAGCGCTTCAAGGTCGGAACCGGAAATGTTCGCCACTTCCTCACTCATGGCAACCATTCGCTCAAACAGCTCCTTGGTTGGCTGCATGATGGAGAGGTTGGTCTCGGCGTCGTCGTTCAGCGTCACCTTCAGGTAGTTCTTCTTGGTTTTTCTGAAGTCAAGAGATGTCATCTTCTACCACCCCCTACCCTGCGGCCGTAGTGGCGTCTGGTATTTCCTCGATGTACATGACGAGCGTTCCCTCGTCATCCATCGGCTGGCATTTGAACTCAGCGTCGATGATGGTTTCCTTGTCCTTCGCGAAGGAAAGCGAGAAGCCGGCTTCGTTTCGCCCGACGAACATCACCCAGCAGTCGCCGTCAGCGGCATCGTGGACGTAGAAGCACAGCACGTAGTTCTTGCGATCGGAGTTCTTGATTCCCCCAATCTTGACGGTACGCAGGTTACCTTCTTCGGACACGCGTCCCGTTTCGGTCAAGCGAGCGAGGGTGTCACCGTTGAAGGTAAGGACGCCGCTCTTCAAAGTAGCCTCCTCTTCCGTCATGATCGTTTTGCTCACGACTCCGAGGTCGTCCTTCGCAACATAGTACGTCGGCTTGTACTCAAGCGTTGCCCCGCCCGAAATGTGACCGAGACGGTTCTCGGGAAGGCAGATTTCATCAGTAGTTGGCAGAGTGCCCTCATACTGCATGACAAACAACTCACCGCTGCCAAGCGTAATTTTCTCAGTGGTACTCATCCATGATGCACCTCTTGTTTGTTTATTTGTATGAGTGTCAGCGGCTCGAACGGCCGCCCTTAAAAGTCAAACTGGGAAAGGAACCTCTCGGACTGAGAGTCTTTCGAAGTGAAGCTGAACTCGAAGCGGGTCTGGAACAGATGCTCCGAGTTGATGTAGGTCGTTTCGTAGCGCCTGTACTCAAGGGCTCGACGATCGAGAGCATCTGCCACCGCTCGAGCGGCATCTTCATCGTAAAAATCGTAGCTGTAGACCTCTATGGTCACTTCATGCTCCGTGATGCAGTTGAGCAGGTCAGCGCCACGACGCGTTATTTCCTCGTAGTAGACGGCATAGGTCTCACTGGGAGGATTGTTGAAAGCGCACGCGGCATAGGGCAGTCCTGTCTCTTTCAGCAAATCAGCGACCTGCATTTCTGATCGCCTCCTCGACTCGCCTTTGAAAGTTCAGGGCATGGATTTGCGAGGCTTTGGTCAGAAAACCCGTTCCGCCCCAGTACCCACCCTGCCTGAGGGCGTGCCCGTTGTTCAGGAGATGCGTCAGCCTGTACTCAGGAGCGCGCACGTACCATATCTTCGAGTAGACGTAGGGGCTGTTTCTCCCCTGCTTCGAACTGATGTGGTTGGCGTACGTTCCCGCCGGTCTTCCCATGATGGCTTTCTTTGGCGCCGTCTGCTTCGTCTCCTTCACCAACTCCCTCGTGGTAACATCGACTGATTTCTTGACCTCAACGGCAACTTCCTCGCCGTAGTCATCCAGGATTCCGATGACCGCCTTGGAAAACTGGTCAGGGTCGACACGGAGATTGCTCACGGGCGTTCACCGTCCTGGTGGTTCTCGCCCACCATTTTCACGGTGATGTGCTGCAGATTGTAGTCATCGTAGGAGTTGATGCGGTAGAAGCCGCCGTCCCATGCGATGCGGTAGTCCTGCAGGGCATGCGCCACCTTCTTGAGTTCGGGGTTGTATCGAACCGTAAACGTGAGCGAGTAGGAAGAGCGCGTTGATCCCGCAGTCGTGTACTCGTTGGATGACGTGGTGTTGACGTGCGCATGGAGACGCTGAAACGTCACCCACTGCCTTGCCTCGCGGTCCTTGTACTGAATGATAATCGGCTTATCGAACGTCACCATCGATCACCTCCGTTGCGGTTCTCGAAATCAAGCTGCAAGTGCAGCATCATTGAGGAGAGAAGGGTGCGCACGACCGTGCGCTCCTTCCCCGTTCCCCCGCGGCCGTCGTAGAGCTCGCCAATCAACATGAGCCCTATCTCCTTGGCTTTCGCCAGACTTTCAGGAGACACCGCGATGGCGTAATCCTCTCCTATCGCGCCGGTAAGGTAGGAATCGATAGCGGTAAGGAGTCCGCGCACACGGCGGGACACCATGTCGTCCGCATAATCGATTCCGAGATAATCGTAAACGTCCTGCTCAGAGATAAAATCCATTGCTTACTTCACCTCTGTTGATTAACCCTGGGCAACGGCAATAACACCGTAAACAAAGCTGTCCGGATCTTTTACGCAGGCGTCTTTACGCTCCAATGCGCGGAAAAGTGTAAGGTTTTGCGCGAACGCGTTGACGTTCCCGACCGAAGCAATGTCACTCGCATTAAGGATGTACTGCTGGCGATCCCAGAACGCAACGGCTTCTTTCATGTCGCCGATGATGAATGGAATCTTGTTGTCCTCAGTTGGAAGAACGTTATTAGGAACGACCTTGATAGGTACGACTGTCGCACCAGCGCGAAGCTGCAATTTCGTTGGCTCAGTTGGATTAGGGTTTAATAAGTAACGACCGTTTTCGTCTTTCAAGCTGTCCATCCAGTTCAAGCCTGAGTCGTTCGTCAAGATGATCGAAGAGGACAGATATGCTTGTCCGAGCGTTACGTTTAACGCCTTCTTGATGTCGGTAAGGCCGCCAAGCACCACTTCACCTTTGGATTTCAAGATATCCAAGATGAGCTTGTTAGAAGTTGCTACGGACTTACGAGCGAACCATTGAGAGATGGTTTGTTGAAGAGCCGCATCCGTGTCTTGAAGCAACTGGTTAGTAACCGGGAGGAAGCCTCCATAATTTTTAATGTTGTACTTAATAGGCTGAAAATTGATATTTTCAATTATGAATTCAGGATACAGCCGCTTCTTTCCACTCATATTCTGCGCTCCTGTCCTGGGGTTTTGCCTATCAGCACTTTCGGTGGCTGATTCCTCTCCTTTAGGTGTCGGACTTTGCTGGCAAAGTGAGATTCTAGCAGACGCAGCCGCTATCCCGTTGTTGGATTAGCTTACGGCCAGACCTAGTCTGATTAGTCGCATTGCTGGTCTATTGAATCAACAACGTTCGCACTTGCGTGCATGATGCGTCGTTACCCCTGATCAGCTACACTATCCGACCCGCCAGAGCAAACATGTCATCACGGTTAGGCACACGAAAGGAAGGAGCCGAGATGACCATGCAGGCACAGCGATTCGGAGTGGAGATCGAGTTCACGGGCATCACGCGCCAGGAAGCGGCGGAGGTTCTGGCAGGGCACTTCGGCACGAGCGCAACCTACTCCGGAGCAGGTTACGACGCGCGCAAGGTCGCCGACGGGCAGGGACGCATCTGGAAGGTCATGAGCGACTCGAGCATCCGCGCGCAGCGCAAGGAAGGCGGACGCAGGGTCAGCGCGGGCGGCGGCTTCAAATGCGAGCTCGTCACTCCGATCCTCTCCTACGAGGACATCGAAACCCTGCAGGAGATCGTGAGGAAGCTGCGCGGCGCGGGCGCGATCGCCAACGTAAGCTGCGGCATCCACATCCACGTCGACGCAGCCCCGCACACGGCTAAGACCCTGCGCAACCTCATGAACATAGTCGCGAGCAAAGAGGACATGCTCTACCGCGCGCTCGGGGTCAACGACAGCAGGATCCACTACTGCAAGAAGGCGGACAAGGAAGTGCTCGGGCGAGTCAACGCAGCCAAGCCCTCCGAGATGCGCCGCCTTGAGGAGATCTGGTACGGCACGCGCAACGTCGAGCGCCACCATTGCCATTACGATGACAGCCGCTACCACGGGGTGAACCTCCACGCGACCTTCACCAAGGGCACGGTCGAGTTCAGGCTCTTCAACGCAGCTTCCGACACGGGCAACCTGCACGCGGGCGAGATCAAGGCATACATCCAGCTCTGCCTCGCAATCTCGCATCAGGCGCTCACGCAGAGTCGTGCATCCTACCGCCCGACTGCGACCGACAACGAGAAGTACGCGATGCGCTGCTGGCTCCTGCGCCTCGGGATGATCGGCGATGAGTTCAAGACCGCGCGCCACCACCTCCTGAAGCGCCTCGACGGCGACAGCGCATGGCGCCACGGACGAGCAGCCTAACGAGAAAGGAAAAGGGAGGATGAGAAGATACGTCAGCTACG
>JAFXIM010000270.1 GCA_017533165.1 Eggerthellaceae bacterium | reverse complement strand
CGGTCTGCTGAAGTACATCAAGAAGCAGGACATCGACAACTACCGCGCACTTATCAAGAAGCTCGGCATCCGCGACAACATCTAAAGCAGTCACAACTCAGGGCCCGCTTTGCGGGCCTTGTGTTTGCTGGGTCCTGCAAGGCCGTTGCATGGCATTCGAGTATGCAAAAGCGGGTGAAGGCGCATGAGGTGCCTTTGCTCGCAGGGAAGGGAATATAAGTACCAAACCCTGAAGAAGCTTGTGCGCAATAGGGCGCGCGAGGTAAGAGAAAGAACAAACACACATGAACAAAATCGTCGAATCTTTTGAGCTGTTCGGCAAGGAGTATCGCCTTGAGACTGGCGAGCTCGCAAAGCAAGCAACTGGCGCAGTTCTCGTCACCTGTGGTGAGACCACCGTCCTTGTGACCGCCGTTGTCTCCAAGCAGGAAAAGGACTATGACTTCTTCCCGTTGACTGTTGACTTCATGGAGAAGATGTACTCCGTTGGCCGCATTCCGGGTGGCTACCTGAAGCGTGAGGCAAAGCCTTCCGACAAGGGCACCCTGACTGCTCGTATGATCGACCGACCCATTCGCCCCGGATTCCCGGATGGTTACAAGAACGAGGTCCATGTTGTCGCTACCACGCTAGTGTGCGATGGCCAGAACCCGCCTGACACCATCTGCGTTGCTGGCGCTTCTGCGGCTCTCATGGCCGGTGGCGCACCCTTTGAGGGTCCTGCAGCTTGCGTTCGCATCGCTCGCAACACCGAGACCGGTGAGTTTATCGTAAACCCCACTTATGCCGAAGAAGAGGCATCCGACCTCGAGCTCACCATTGCTGGTACTGCCGACTACATCTCCATGGTCGAAGCCGGCGCTAAGGAGATCTCCGAAGAGGATATGCTTGCAGCTATGACTTTCGGCCAGGAGGCAATCGCTGCCTTCTGCGAAAAGCAGGCCGAGTTCCTCGCCAAGGTCAACCCCACTCCCATGGAGTACACCATTCACGCTGCTGACCCCTGCATCGCTGAGCGCGTTGCGCCTTACTTTGACCAGATGTCTGCAGCTCTTCGTGACGCAGACAAGCTTTCTCGCGTCGAGAAGGTCGCTGCTCTCAAGGATCAGATCAAGCTCGAGCAGTTTGATGAGGACGAGCGTGCATCCTGGGGTTCCGACATTGCCGCTGAGCTTAAGAAGCTTGAAAAGAAGGCAATGCGCAAGATGATCATCGAGACCGGCGAGCGCGCAGATGGCCGTCGTCCTGAGGAGGTTCGCCCGCTTCACATCGTCCCCGGTTACCTCCCGCGCGTTCACGGCTGCGGTCTATTCCAGCGTGGACAGACTCAAGTTATGAGCGTTTGCACCTTGGGAATGCTCAACGAGTGGCAGCGTCTCGACACCATCGACCCCGCTGAGGGCAAGCGCTACATGCATCAGTACAACTTCCCGCCCTATTGCACCGGCGAAGTTGGTCGTATGGGTGCTCCTAAGCGTCGTGAGATCGGCCACGGTGCTCTTGCCGAGAAGGCCATTCTCCCCGTTTTGCCCACTGAGGACGAATTCCCCTACGCCATTCGCGTTGTATCTGAGGTTCTCGAGTCCAACGGCTCCTCATCTATGGCGTCCACCTGTGGTTCCACCCTTGCTCTCATGGATGCTGGCGTACCGATCAAGGCTCCCGTTTCCGGCGTTGCCATGGGTCTTATCAAGGAAGGCGACGATGTCGTCATTCTTACCGACATCCAAGGCGTCGAGGACTTCCTCGGTGACATGGACTTCAAGGTTTGCGGTACGGAGAAGGGCATCACCGCTCTCCAGATGGACAACAAGGCAAAGGGTCTCTCCGTTGACATTCTCGCTCGAGCTCTGAAGCAGGCTCATGAGGGTCGCGCTCATATTCTCGGCGCTATGCTTGAGGCTCTTCCGGCTCCGCGCGCTGAAATGCGTGAGACTGCACCGCGCATTGAGACCATTAAGATTCCGGTGGACAAGATCCGCGACGTTATCGGCTCTGGCGGCAAGGTTGTCCGCGGTATTCAGGAGGAAACCGGCGCATCTATCGATATCCAGGAAGATGGCACCATCCATGTCGGCGCAACTGATGGCGCATCCATGGAGGCCGCAAAGGCCATGATCCTCGGCATCGTCAAGGAGCCCGAGGTTGGCGAGGTCTTCGAGGGCGAAGTCGTCGGTATTAAGGACTTTGGCGCTTTCGTGAAGCTGACTCCGGGCAAGGACGGCCTGCTTCACATTTCTCGTGTCGCAAACGGACGTGTTGCAAAGGTGGAGGATGTTCTCAACCTCGGAGATATCGTTAAGGTTGAGGTGATCGAAATCGATCCGAAGAATGGCAAGATCTCCCTCGATCGTCTTGACAAGCCCGAGGCTCCGGCAGGATCCGCGCCTGAGCGTCGTCCCGAGCGCGACAACCGTCCTGGTCGCGGCGGTCGCGAAGGTGATGGCCGTAAGCCGCGCCGCCGTCATGACAACTAAAGTCTGATTTGAGACTTAAGGTGACGAGGAGCTCGTTAATAAACGGGCTCCTCTTATTATGTTCGAATTGCGCAGCTGGGAAACGCGCCGTGTGCCGTGTGCAGGTGAGGTTTACGTGCTGGTAAACTCCTCGCTGATCTCTTTAGACTATAATGCCTAAAGTTCAAATACATGCCGTTAAGTTATCCGGGAGGTAGTCATGATTAAGGTTGCTGTTGTGGGTTGTGCGGGTCGCATGGGGTCTACCGTGGTCAGCACCGTCAAAGCGGCTGAAGATCTTGAGCTCGTTTGTGGCGTGGACCCCTCGCAGGTGGAAGTTGACTATCCGGTATATGCAAGCATCGCTGATGCAATTGAGAACGAAGACTTCGACGTCATGGTTGACTTCACTCAGCCTAACGTTGTTGCAGGAAATCTTGCCGTCGCGCTTCCCGCTGGTATTAACTGCGTTGTTGGTACAACCGGCCTTTCGGTTGAAAAGCTTGAGGAGCTGGCTGCTACCGCAGCTGATGACGCTTGCCTGTTCTACGCCCCTAACTTCACTACCGGCGCCGTCCTTATGATGCAGTTTGCCAAAGCTGCTGCCCCCTTCTTCCCCGAAGCGGAGGTAATCGAATACCACCATTGCAATAAGAAGGATGCGCCTTCTGGAACTGCGGTTCGCACGGCTGAAATGATTTCCGATGGTCGAGAAGGCCGCGTGAGTTCTGCTCCTGGTTCGGAAACCGAGATTGAAGGTGCTGAAGGCGCACGTGGCGCGCTCATGGCTGGCGTACCCGTTCACTCCGTTCGCTCTATGGGATTTGTTGCAAGCCAAGAGGTCATTTTTGGTTCTATGGGCCAGACGCTTACCATTCGTCATGATTCCTGGGATCGTAGCTCTTATATGCCGGGTGTTCTTCTTGGCATACGAGAGGTTCCGCAGCGTTCGGGTCTCATTATCGGACTTGAAAACTTCATGCTTTAGGGATCGTTTGTTTAATCTGCGTCAAACTTCGACGCCGCTTGGGTTAATTAGTGCTAATAGTGGCATAATTTCATCTGTACAGAGCATTGCCGCATTACGGCTTGAATAGATCATGATTGGAGATCAAATGTCTCAACCTCGTTTCGGTCGACTCATTCCCGCAATGGTCACCCCCTTCGATGACAACCGCGAGCTCGATCTCGATCGTGCCCAGGCGCTTGCCGATCGCCTCGTAGAGGGTGGTTCCGATTCCCTGATCATCAATGGTACAACGGGTGAAAGCCCCACTGTCTTCTACCCGCAGAAGATCGAGCTATTCAAGGCCGTGTTAAACGCCGTCAATGGCCGCGTTCCTGTTATCGCCAACGTAGGCGATAATTGCACCGCCGACACGGTTGACTTCGCCAAGGAGGTAGAGAAGCTTGGCGTTGACGGCTTTATGTGCGTTGTCCCTTACTACAACAAGCCCCCGCAGGAGGGTATGTACCAGCATTTCCGCAGCATTGCCGGGGCTGTAGACCTGCCCATCATCCTCTACAATATTCCTGGTCGCTGCGTGGTCAACATGACGGCAGAGACCACGCTTCGCCTCGCCAACGATTGCGAAAACATTGTTGCCATCAAGGAAGCGTCGGGCAAAATGGATCAGATCCTCGAGATCATCGAGTCTGCTCCTTCTGGTTTCGATGTGTACTCTGGCGATGACTCCGCAACATACGAGATCATGAAGCTCGGGGGTGCGGGCTGCATCTCTACCATTGGCAATGTTGCTCCGGCTCGCATGAAGGAAATCATCGAGCTGTGTGCAGCAGGGAGTGGGAAGAAGCATGGAAGGCTCATCAGAAGCTTCTTCCGCTGATGGACGGACTGTTTGAGACGTCTAATCCCATTTTGGTGAAGGAAGCTCTCAAACTTCTCGGTTTCCCCGTTGGCGGCGTTAGGCTTCCTCTTGTTGATGCAACGCCCGCCCAGAGCGAACGTCTCGCTGCCATTATGCGCGAGGTAGGCGTTCTCTAGGGATCACGAATGATTCGAGGGCGCATAAGGCGCCCTCGTGAAATAGAAAAGGATAATGAATGCCCAAAAACGTTAAGGGTGCTTCTGGCGCCCGTATTTCTGCGCGCGCAGAACAACCTAAGGTCAAGACAAGCTCGTACAAGCACGTTAACCTTGAGAGGGAACGGCCGCATCTCACCCGCGACAACGCAGGCAAGTCTTCAAAGGCAGGCAAAAAGGTCGATGAGCGCTCACGTAAGTCCGAAAGCAGGGTGAACCCTCATTCCAAGTTACGCATCATTCCCCTAGGTGGTCTTGATGCCATCGGTAAGAATATGACCGCTCTCGAATGTGATGGAGATCTTATTCTCGATGATGCCGGTCTGATGTTTCCCGAAGACGACCATCCCGGCATCGACCTGATCCTCCCAGACTACACTTATGTCCTCGAAAATGCTGACAAGTTACGTGGCATCCTAATCACGCATGGGCATGAAGACCATACCGGGTCTTTGCCCTACCTTCTGAAAGATCTTGATCGCGATGTTCCCATTTACGGCACCAAGCTAACGCTTGGCCTTATCGAGTGCAAACTTGCCGAGCATCGTATCAAAAACGCCAAACTCATCGAGATTTGTCCTGGTGACAGCATCAAGCTCGGTTGCTTTAACGTAGATTTCTTCGCCGTGAATCACTCCATCCCCGGCGCTCTCGGAATCTTCTTTAGAAGCCCTGCTGGCAACGTTTTGCATACGGGTGACTTTAAGCTGGATCAAACCCCCATTGACGGCGTGCATACTGACTTTGCGGCCCTTGCTCGTTTTGGCGAGATGGGAGTCGATCTTATGATGAGCGACTCCACGAATGCCCAAAATCCTAATTTCACACCGTCCGAGGCCGAAGTGGGGAAGGTTCTCAACCAGATAATCTCCCAGGCCAAGGGCCGTGTGATCATCGCCTCTTTCGCAAGCCATATTCACCGCATGCAGCAGATATGCGACGCAGCGGTAGCCAATGGACGAAAGGTGGTCGTCACGGGCCGATCCATGATTCAGAACACCGATATTGCAAGAAAGCTCGGTTATCTCTCCATTGATGACAGCGACCTCATTGACGCCTATGAGCTAAAGGGCATACCAAGCGATCAGATCGTCATCATGTGCACCGGTTCTCAGGGCGAGCCGCTTTCAGCTCTTGCAAGAATTGCAAACGGAGATCATCGCACCATCGAAATCGAGCAGGGTGATACCGTAATCGTGTCCGCCACTCCGGTTCCGGGCAATGAAAAGGCTGTCACGCGTGTCATCAATTCGCTTGCCAAGATTGGCGCCGATGTGTACGACAAATCCCGCGCACGTGTTCACGTATCCGGTCATGCTGGCGCAGAGGAGCTCAAGCTTGTGCTTTCCATTGTGAAACCGCGGGCTTTCATGCCTGTTCACGGAGAGGCCACTCATCTGCGTGCTCATGCTCGTCTCGCTGAGGCTACGGGTGTGGCTCCCGAAAATGTCTTTGTTCTTGAGAACGGAGATGCTCTCGAGCTTTCCGCTGAGGGCATCCAACGTAGCGAGGGTGTCCAAAGCGGCATCGTATACGTTGACGGCCTCTCCGTTGGTGACACTTCGCAGGACGTGCTCAACCAGCGCAGTCAGCTCGGCAACCAAGGTATTGCGGTTGTCGCACTTGCTGTTTCCTTCGTCAAGAAGGAAGTCGTAGGTGAGGTGCAGCTCGATATGCGTGGCATCACGGGCGGTGATGACTACTATCTTGCCGACGAGGCATGCACGACTATCTATAATGCCATGCGAAAGGCTCTGTCCAAAAACGGCGGGCCTAAGGAGCTGAGAAAGATAGCCCGCGATTCCTTGCTTTCTCTGCTCTGGGAGCGCACAAAGCAGCGTCCT
>JAFXIM010000030.1 GCA_017533165.1 Eggerthellaceae bacterium | reverse complement strand
GCCCTCGAGGAAGGCCTCGTACAACTGGGTGGGATGACGCGGGTACAGACCGGCAGATCCACCGAAAACGACTCCCCAAGCTGCATCGGTTCGAGCGCCCCAAAGCTCACCGTTGATGAAATTGGCGCAGCGACCGAAGAACAAACCACTCGGCGCGGCGATGGCGCCGAGATCAGCAAGCGAAAGGAAGGGCATATGAATGATGCGAGACGCAATGAATCCACCCAAAACAGCGCCGCACAAACCACCGTGGAAGCTCATGCCGCCTTTGCTGAACGCTAGGATCTCAAGTGGGTGCTCGAAATAATAGCCATCCCCGTAGAACAGCACATAACCCAGGCGCGCACCCAGGATAACGCCGAAAATCACGCACACTGCAATGGTGAGCAGGGAATCCACGTCCATGTTGATCTTCCACCGTTTAGCCACCAGATGGATGATCAACGCGCAGCAGGCGAAGCCGATCACATAAGCCAAGCCGTACCAGCGCACGACGAAAGGCCCCAGGGCAAAGGCTATGGGGTCAAGATGCTGGTAAATCTCATTGAGCATATCTTCTATTCCCTGCACATGCCGGCGCCAATGGAAATGGCGGCAAAATCGATTTCATCGCGAAGCTGGTCGGGGATGAGCTGCAGGGAGGAAACCTTCGACCCGCAAGCAGGACAAGCAACCACGAACATGGCAAGGTCCTGCCGAAGAACCATCATGGACTCGTAATTGCACAGGTCAAGGCCCTTCGCATTGCAAGCGGGACAAGTAAGCTTACGCGTCATGCCATGACCTCCTTAAAACGAGTCGAACTTAGAGCCATTGTAGCACTGTTGCCAACACAGCAAGCTGTGTCTAGAGAAGGAAGCGATTGGGGTTGCCAACTCGTTGAACATCACCTTCTCGATCGGCAACATGAGGCCCATGCTTGAGGAAGTGCTCGCAGAATCGGCAAACCTGCTTGACAGCGGCCTCGTAATCACGTTCGGGATTGAGCAAAACGCCGAAGTCATCGCACACCACGTGAGTCTTGCGGTGACAGGCTGCGAAATGGCAGTCGGCCGGACACGGCTCGCCGGGCGTGTTGTGCGGGCAGCGGCCCTGCATTTCCTCGTCGCAACCGCGACGCTCCCAACATTTCTCCAAAGCATTCACCTCTCACAGCTCAAGGCGCGGCATGCGCGCAAGCCGACACCAACGTCCAGCGCCGCACGCAGCATGCGCGGCCACAGCGCGCTATCACGTATCACACCACGCGCACATACAGCACTCGCAGCGCAAAAGACACGCTGCACGGTTAAAGCAAAAAGGACCCTGGCCCCTTGGCCAAGGCAAAACGCCCAAGGCTTGCCTCTTGCGGCAACCAAGCGCATCACCCGGCAGGCGCCAGAGCCCTTTGCTACATCCATTCATTTCGCCCGCAAACGCGGAGCGAAACGAGACTACTGAGCGGGGACGACGCGAACGACGCCCGGCACGCGCTCCTTCAGGATGCGCTCAACGCCGTTTGCCAGCGTCATCTGAGACATCGGGCAACCCTTGCAAGCACCCTGAAGCTCAACGGTGACGATACCGTCATCAGACACGTCAACCAGAGCGACATCGCCGCCATCAGCCTGAAGGCTCGGACGGATAAGCTCGAGTACTGCAGCCACATCAGCCTTGTTAACCATGAGGTACTCCTTCTCGAAGATTGTATATCGAATACAGCATAGCACAGCGCGTAGGCGAATAGCCCGCACGAAAAGGACCCTTGAATACCACGTGCGGAATACGGACGCGAAGGAGCTAGGAGACGGGGATCCAGTCCTTGCCAACTATGACGAGAACGTTGGTCTCGAAGGTATAGAAGTCGCCGCCGTTAACCACGCGACCCGCAGACAGATCGGAAACGATGGACTCCGCCGCGCTTTCATATGCGGCATCCTTGTAGATCACGAGCGTCTCGGGATAGGTGGTGCCGTCGTCGGTATTGCCCACCTTCTCCACGACATACCCAAGGGCTGCAAGCGACTCGCCCATCTTAGCGCCGACCCCAGTGATACCACCGCCATTGCGCACCTCGACCGTAACCGCAGTTCGATCAACGCCCACCGCTGCCGAAACGGTGCTATTGGGATCACCGCCAGCCTCAACGCTTTGCATCATCGACTTCCACTTGTCGGTCGAGTCTATGAAAAGCGTCCTTGTGGTTCCCGAAGCCTCATAGCCGGGAACGAAGGCCTTATACACCACCACGGAATCAAGGGGACGCATGGCTTCGCCCAGCTC
>JAFXIM010000269.1 GCA_017533165.1 Eggerthellaceae bacterium | reverse complement strand
GATATCGCCCATGTTCTCGCGGGCAAGCTTGGCGTGCGTTTGCGTTTCCGAGACGAGGGTTTCCGGGCGCGACATGCTCGCTTGCGGCAGGTTGTGCTCGGGCGGCATCGTTGAACGCCGCTCGTGTCGAGATGGCTTGCGCTCGTGAACGCCGGCGCACGACGAGTAGCTTGTGCTTGGTTCGTCTTCGTGCTATTGGGTCGATGGGTTTGTCTGCTGCCTTTCGAATCATGGCGCTGCTTGTCGTCTCCATCTGTGCTCGGTTATGCCACCTTTGCTTGGTTTCACCGTCTTATGGTCAAGAAGTGCATCCATGTCGACACTTTTGCGCTCAAATCGCGGTTTTGTGGCCAAGACATGCGTCGATGTCGACATTTTGTCTGCTTGATAGCTACCAGTTGGGCAGTAAAGTCGGCAGGAGGATTGGAAAAGCTCGACCTTGTCTCCGCCTGCTTGTAGCGACGAGCTCCTGATCAGGTGAAACGTTTTTTTGTGCAGACGGTGGTGTGCTTCGTTGGGGCGAACGGTGATCAGGGGAATAGAAAAATGTCGACATCGATACTCTTTTTGGCCGGATTTGGTCGAAAACCATGAAATAGTGTCGACGTGGACGCTTGTTTTGGCCAAAGGTGGGAATTGCTCGGAAATGAGGGGTCGCCCGTGGAGAGGGCCTGTCTTGATGTGCTGCTCTCGCGAGATGCGACCCGCCGGGGGGCAAGCACCGTTGGTGCTCGGGATTCGCTGGGGCGTGTGACCCGCTGGGGCGTGTGACCCGCTGGGGCGTGTGACCCGCTGGGGGCAGGCGCCGCTTGAGGGCGAAGGATCCTTCTTGCCCGATTACGGTAGGTAACCACGCCCTGGCTCGCCGAAGAGGAGAGTTTTTCTCTCGAAACATATCTGTGATCTGGGTGACTCATACTGACTGGTGTACAATAACGCAGTTTGAGGCATTGTCTCTCGGGTTTTTGCGTGCACGGGTAGCGTCATGCATCGTAGTCGATAGGATTGACGCGTGCGCGGCCGCGGCAGCGCAAAAGCTCGCATGAGTGAAATAGGCTTGTTCGCAAGGAGAATGGACAACCATGGCAGAACTGAAGAACGAATATTGCATGCACACCGCCACCTGTGGCGAGCTGGGCCTTGCCGACGTCGACCGCGAGGTCGTCCTCACCGGCTGGGCATGGCACAACCGCGACCACGGCGGTCTGATCTTTGTCGACCTGCGCGACCGCGAGGGCTATACGCAGATCGTCGTTGACCCTGACTGCGTCAGTGCGGAAGACTTCGAGAAGGCTGAGCACCTGGGTCGCGAATACGTGCTCAAGGTCGAGGGCAAGGTGCGCGCACGTGCCGCCGAGGCCGTCAACCCCAACATGGCAACCGGTGAGATCGAGGTTTTGGCCAGCGCTATCACCGTGCTCAACACCTCCGTCACGCCGCCCTTCGCCATCGAAGACGGCATCGAGACCGATGAGACCATGCGCATGAAGTGGCGCTACATGGATATCCGTCGTCCGGAGATGTATCAGAATCTGAAGCTGCGCCATACGGTTGCCCAGGCAATGCGCGGCGCGCTCAACAAGCGCGGCTTCCTTGAGATCGAGACGCCCATCCTTGCAAACTCCACCCCGGAGGGCGCACGCGACTACATCGTCCCGTCCCGCCCGAACCCCGGCAAGTTCTACGCACTGCCGCAGTCTCCGCAGCAGTTCAAGCAGATGCTCATGTGCGCCGGTGTCGAGCGCTACTACCAGATCGCCCGTTGCTTCCGCGACGAGGACCTGCGCGCCGACCGTCAGCCCGAGTTCACCCAGGTCGACATCGAGATGTCCTTCGTCGAGGGCTATGACGTCGTCGACATGATGGAAGGCGTCATGTCTGAGGTCCTCGAGGCAGCAGGCGTCAAAGTGGAGTTCCCGCTGCAGCGCATGCCCTACGCAGAGGCCATGGACCGCTTCGGCAACGACCGCCCCGACGTTCGCTTCGGCATGGAGCTCGTTGACATCACCGACATCGTCAAGAACACTGGCTTCAAGGTGTTCTCCAGCGTTGCCCAGGCTGGCGGCGTGGTGAAGGCCATCAACGCCAAGGGCGCTGGCGACTGGAGCCGTGGCGACGTCGAGAAGCTTGCCGTTATCGCCGAGGAGAATGGTGCGAAGGGCATGGCCTGGGTGGCGTTTACCACGGATGGCCAGGAGAAGAGCCCCATCAAGAAGTTCTTCACGGACGAGGAGTGGGAGGCTCTGAAGGTTGCCATGGACGTTGAGCCTGGTGACCTGCTGCTGTTCGCTGCGTCCGATTACGCAACGGTGAGCGCCGTTCTGTCTGCGCTGCGTTTGGCTATGGCCGACCGCCTCAACGTGCCGCGCGAGGGTCACGCCCTGCTGTGGGTCGTTGACTTCCCCATGTTCAAGTATGACGAGGAAGAGAAGAAGTACGCCGCCGAGCACCATCCCTTCACCCATGTGTTCGAGGATCACCTGGACAAAATTGAGGATGCTCCGCTGGAGTGCCTGAGCTATGCATACGACCTGGTCATGAATGGTTTCGAGGTGGGCGGTGGCTCCATCCGAATCCACAATGCCGAGGAGCAGAAGCGTGTTCTGCGTCGCTGCGGCGTAAGCGAAGAGGACATCGAGGTGAAGTTCGGCCACCTGATCCACGCTCTCGAGCTCGGCGCCCCGCCGCATGGCGGCATCGCTCTGGGTCTCGACCGCCTGGTTATGCTGCTGGCCGGCAAGGCATCCATCCGCGACGTCATTGCCTTCCCGAAGACCTCCAGCGCTTCCGATCCCATGACTGGCGCGCCGAACCAGGTGACGGATCGTCAGCTCAAGGAAGTCAATCTCAAGACCCTGTAACAAAAGCGGCGGCCGAAAGGCCGTCGTTTCCTTTAGAAGCGCAAACCCTCGCCGCCGGACAACGGGGACGGGACAACGGGGACGGAGGTTTTTGTCCGCGGGACGACGGGGACGGAGGTTCCTGTCCGGCGCGCGGACATTGGGGACGG
>JAFXIM010000268.1 GCA_017533165.1 Eggerthellaceae bacterium | reverse complement strand
TTCCCCCTGGTCAACGTATTTGCCACGAAGCTCGCTTTCGTTGACCCAAGTTGCCTTTTTTGACGCGCCAACTCTTCTTGCACCTGTTTATGTCAATCAGCTCAGTGCAAGCTGCATCCGACTTCGGCTCAGGCTATAGCTCGGTTACAGCCCAGCTCCAGCTGTCGCACGGCCGCAGCCACGACTCCAGTGCACTTGTTTGGCCTAAGCCCAACCCCAGCCCAACCCTAGTCCTAGTGCACCTGTTAAGCTCCTGCCCAGCCCCAGCCCAAACTCAGCCCCCGCAACTCGCGCTTCTCGCGATGAGTCCGCTATCCAGCCACCTTGCCATCACTCGCTAAGAGTGCTGCCATCCAGTCTCCTGCCACCTTGCCTCCACTCGCGATGATCCCCGTCACCTGACCATCACTCGCCACCACTACCTTCTGCCGCACCCCCGCTCTGTGCATTTCCGTGGCCGTTTGTGGGCTAAATATGATTACAAAATGATGCAAAATGTTGCGATGTGGGTCGAAGTGGGGTAATATGCATGACGCAGAACATGTTGTGTAACTGGGTTTGGAAGGCAATTCCTTGACTGAGGCCATCGAAAAAGAGGTGCAAACCGTGCAGGTTCAGCCGCGTGAGGCGGTTGATCTTAACGGTGAGTTCCATTTCAAGGTGGATGCCAAGGGTCGCGTTGCCCTCCCTGCCAAGTTCCGCAAGGTTCTCTCCAAGGATCTCGTGGTTACCCTCGAGCTGAGCGATGAGTGCATCTACGTGTTCGAGACTCCTGACTTCAACAACTGGGTCAACAAGCTCTTCGTTGACAACTTCGGTGAGTTCAAGGAATCCGATCGCTCCCATGTCAACCTTCGCCGTAAGCTCAAGGCTCGCGCAAACGACGTTGAAGTCGACGCATCCGGCCGCATCATGCTTTCCGCGGATGTGCGCAACGCTGCCGGCATTGACAAGGAAGTCGTCATCGTGGGCAACACGGGTCGTTTCGAGATCTGGGATGCGAAGCGTTACGAGCAGGTTGATGAAGGCGTCGACCTGGGGCTGCTCTGCAGCTAAGTCGTAAGACGTGAGCGACATGACAAGCGAATATCGGCATCATATCCCTGTCCTGCTAGCCGAGTGCCTCGAACAACTCGCACTCAAAACACACCACACGTTCGTGGATGCAACGCTCGGCTTTGCGGGGCATTCCCGAGAGGCTGCAAAAATGCTGGGGCCTCAGGGCACGCTCATCGGAATCGATCAGGATGAAGTGGCTTTGGCCACGGCAACTGATACGCTCGAAGCGATTCCGATGAGCGATCGCCCGAACCTTGAGCTCCTGCGCGGCAATTTCGGGGATCTGGACGAGCTTTTGGTATCTGCTGAGGTGCCCGGTATCGATGCGATACTGTTCGACCTTGGCGTTTCCTCGGTCCAGATCGATACGCCTTCGCGTGGCTTCTCCTTCAAGGAGAACGGCCCCCTTGATATGCGGATGGATCCGGGTCAACAAACCATCACCGCAGCAGAGATCGTCAACACCTATAACGCAGCAGATCTCGCTCGGGTCATCCGTGCATATTCCGACGAGAAGTGGGCGAGTCGCATCGCCGACTTCATTGTCCGCGCTCGCGAAAACGAGCGTATCGAAACGAGCGAGCAGCTTGTGGAGATCATCAAGGCGGCCATTCCGGCTTCGGCTAGACGTGCTGGCGGGCATCCCGCCAAGCGCACGTTCCAAGCTCTGAGGATTGAGGTCAATTCGGAGCTCACCGTGCTCCGCCGTGGTCTTGATGCGGCCGTCCGCTGGCTTAACCCCGGTGGTCGCATCGTGGTGATCAGCTATCACTCCCTTGAGGACCGAATCGTGAAGGATACCTTCGCAAGCTTTGCGAACCGTTGCACCTGCCCGCCGGATCTGCCCATGTGCGCCTGCGGGAAACAGCCGATACTCGACATCGTTACGCGCAAGCCTCTGCTTCCCACCCCGGAGGAGATCGAGCGCAACCCCCGCGCACGCAGCGCAAAACTGCGAGTCGCGGTTAAAAGATAGCTTCGGGATATGGCCTTGCGGCCCGAGCCGCAAGGCAGGGGGACGCCGTAAGGCGTCTTTTCGTATACCGAGCCGATTGACAGTTGAATTACCTGCACTACGTCCCGTAAACGAAGTCTAAACACAGCAAAGGAGGGGAAAATGAGCGCAGCTCCGGCATACTCGCATTACGCGCAGCCCGATCGTTCGGGTTTCGACCGCTACGCCCATGCGCAGCCCGAGCGCGTGCGTCGCGATCGTCGTGATCCGCGCACTGACGTGTCCGTCGTGCCCGGCAGTAAGACGCAGACGCGAACCCTTCCCTCCAGCGTAATCTTTCTTGCGAAGACCGTGGCCGTGGTGTTTGTTGTTTTCGCCTTGCTTGGCTGCGTGCGCATCGCGCTCAGCTCGGCTACGGTTACCACGGCGATCGAAACGCGTGAGCTGAGCTCGCAGATTGAATCTGCCCGATCCGAGGGCAACAAGCTCGAGGTAGCCCAGAGCTCGCTTTCCAACCCCACCCGCATCAAGGATGCAGCTGGCGTTCTGGGCATGTACGCTCCCGCCTATGTGGCCAACATCGATATCTCCGGTGATGTCGTCGTCGTTGACGCTGCCGGCAACCTTTCCCTGTCGGGAAGCGCTGCAATGCTCGCGCAGGTCTAGGGCGCGCGCTTCATGGGCTATTCTCGTAACACACGTGATGGATCGTCTCAAACGCATCATGACCGCCGCGCCTCTTCGTCTAAAAGAAGTCACGCTGACAGTGGGCCTTCTTCAGGTCGGCCGCGAAATCAAGCTGCGCGCAGGGGCGGCCATGGCGGTAAGCCCCACGGTGCCGCCAAGCTTGCATCCAAAGCTTCTACGCAGGCCAAGGGCGCGGCAGGCGCCCTTACCACAAACGCGGTGGGTCAGGCCTCCTCTATCGTGGCTTCCCTCAATTCCAGCCGCATGGCCACGGTGCTCATCCTGTTCGCTGCCGTAGCGCTTATCTTCTTCGGTAGGCTCTTCTACCTGCAGGTGGTGGTGAGCGACCAGTACTCTGCCATGGCGGAAGAGTCGCGCACGGTTTCCTTCCCCACGTCGGCGCGCCGTGGCACCATCTACGATCGCAACGGCATCGTGTTGGCCACGAGCGTTGATGCGACCACCATCTACGTCAACCCCGTCGAGGTTACCGACGTCAACGGCGAGGCCGCGCAGCTTGCGGCGGTGCTCGGGGGAGAGGTGGAAGACTACGTCTCCATCCTGACCAGTCCCGAGACCACTTTTGCCTATGTGAAGCGCCAGGCTGACGTGGAGCTTGCCGATCGCGTGAAGGCCCTTGGGCTTGACGGCATCTACTTCCTCGAAGACACGCGTCGCGAATACCCCAACGGTTCGATTGGCGGCCAGGTCATCGGCTATTGCAATGTCGATGGTGAGGGCATCACGGGCCTTGAGCTGCAGTACAACGACATCCTCAAAGGCACGCCTGGTACCTATACCGCTGAGCGTGGCGAAAACGGCATCCCCATTCCCGGTGGCGTGAAGGAGGAGACCCCCGCCGTCAACGGAACCGACATCATGGTGTCCCTAGACATCAAGATGCAAGACGCCATGGAGCAGTCGCTCGTTGCGGGCCTCGAGCCCATGGCTGCCACCGAGGGCAGTGCCGTGCTCATGGATGCCGAATCGGGCGAAATCTTCGCCATCTGCTCCTTGCCCTATATGGATCCGAGCAACATGAGCGAATCCGAAGTCGGCTCCGATCAGGTGAAGCCTATCACCCAGCAGTTTGAGCCCGGTTCGATCTTCAAGTCGGTTACCGTGCTTACGGCTCTTGAAGAGGGCGTCATGACGCCCGAGGACGAACTGTTCTGTCCTTCCTACATCGAGGCAGACGGCTACAAGGTATCCGATGCGCACGAGCGCGGTGACGCCACCTTCACCCTGCGTGAGATCCTCGACCAGTCCTCCAACGTCGGTGTCTCCCTCGTTGCCGAGAACACAGGATTTGACGTCTTCCACGACAACATCATCCAATACAACCTCAACGAGCGCACGGGCGTTGATTACCCCGGCGAGGCGCCTGGCTACATGCAGGATTTTGACGTGTGGGCGCGTATCACGGGCTACAACGTGAGCTTTGGCCAGGGTATCTCCGTAACGCCTTTGCAGATGGCTCGCTTCTACGGTGCCATCTTGAACGATGGTTACGAGGTGACTCCGCACTTCCTCATCAGCAAGCCGCAGACGGGTGAAGTCATGGAGTATGAAAGCGAGCTTGTAGTGGACAACGTCGAGGCGCTTGATGACATGAGGAGCATGCTGCGTACCGTAGTCACCGACGGCACGGGTAAGAGGGCTGACATCTCCGGTTATGAAGTCTGCGGCAAAACATCCACGGCCGAGATAGCCGAAGGCGGCGTGTATCGCAAGGGTGTGTACAATCTGTGCTTCACGGGTTTCATCGACAACTCGTCGAGCTCCTTGGTTTGTTTTGTGGGAGCCAACAACGTTTACGGCATGGGACAAGTTACCCACATTTTTAGGGATATAATGTCGAATGCTATCGAGCATTACAGCATCACGCCCGAATAGCAGCAAGCTTACCGAAACCAAAGGGGCGATACGTATATGAGCAAGACCTGCGCAGAGCTATTTGCTGGCATGGAATGCACCGTTTTGGGTAATCCCAACGAAGTAGTGGAGGGACTTGCGTACCGAAGCGACTGCGTACAGCCTGGTGACATGTTCTTCTGCATCGTCGGCCTCACCGCCGATGGCCACTCCTACGCTCAGGACGCCATCGATCGTGGTGCGAAGGTGCTCGTTGTCGAGCGCAAGGTGTACCTGGCTGACGCCACTGACGTGACCGAGGTTGTCGTTGCCGACAGCCGCAAGGCCATGGCTTTGGTTGCCGCCGCCTTCTACGACAATCCTTCTGCCGACCTTGCCCTCGTCGGCGTTACCGGCACCAATGGCAAAACCACCCCCACTTACCTGGTCGAGCAGATCGCCCGCGCCGCTGGCAAGCGTACCGGCGTCATCGGCACGGTTGGCAATCGCTTGGGCGATGTCTCGGAGAAGTCGGCACGCACTACGCCCGAATCTCCCGACTTGCAGCATCTGTTCGCTCGTATGCGCGATGCGCGCTGCGACGTGGTTGCCATGGAGGTAAGCTCCCATGCGCTCGACCTCGTGCGAACCTGGGGCACCACGTTTGCGGTGACCGCTTTCACCAATCTCA
This sequence comes from Eggerthellaceae bacterium, assembly GCA_017533165.1. The sequence goes on along the minus strand of JAFXIM010000268.1, from coordinate 7,179 downwards.
CGCAGGACCACCTTGACTACCACCACACCTTCGACGCCTATTTCGAGGCGAAGGCGCTGCTGTTCTCGAAGGCCTATCCGGCCCGTCGCGTCATCAGCATCGGTGACAAGTGGGGTCGAGAGCTGTTCCGCCGTTGCTCCGATGCGGGCGACAACGTTATCACTACCGGCTTCGACTCCTCTGCCCAGATTCACCCTGTCGAGGTGAACTACGGCTTGGCTGAAACCTCCATCGTGCTCGACGTGCGCGGCAAGCGCCTTGCCTTCACCTATCCTCTGGTGGGCAAGTTCAACGTCGAGAACATCATGACCGCCTTTGGCGTGGGCCTTCAGCTTGGCGTGGCCGCTGAGGACATCGCCCGTGCCCTGTCCTCCGTTCCGCAGGTTCCCGGTCGCCTCGAGCGCGTGAAGGCCCCGGCGGCTGCGGAAGTCGCCGTGTACGTTGACTACGCGCACACGCCCGATGCCCTGACAAAGGCCATCGCCTCCATCAAGGCCCTTTCCAACGGTCGCACGATCGTGGTTTTCGGCTGCGGCGGCGACCGCGATGCCTCGAAGCGCTCCATCATGGGGCGCGCTTCCCTTGAGGCAGATTTTGCGGTTGTGACCAGCGATAACCCCCGTAGCGAAAACCCGGATGCCATCATCAAGGACATCCTTGCCGGTATGGCCGATGGCGCCGATCGCTTCGAGGTCGTGCCCGATCGCCGCGAGGCCATCGCTTTCGCCATTGGGCTTGCCAAGCCTGGTGACGCTGTTCTGGTTGCGGGCAAGGGCCATGAGGATTATCAGATTATCGGCGATCAGGTTCTTCCCTTTGATGATCGCCTCGTTGCAGCGGAAGAGCTCGAGCGCCTTCTGAGCTCCTCCAGGTAAACCCGATCGTCGGACAAGAAAGCCAAGGACAACCATGCGTCTAAACTCAAAGCAAATCGCCGCCTACACGGGCGGAGAGTTCCTCGTGCAACCCATCGACGCCTCCGCGCTCATGAATGGCATCAGCTGGGACTCCCGTGATATTCAGCCCGGTTGGCTCTACGTTGCGCTCGTGGGCGAGCGCGTTGACGGCCATGATTTTGTGGGTGCTGCCCTCAAGGCCGGCGCAGCTGGCGCTTTGGTCATGCGCGCGCCCGATGAGCCTGCCATGATTCTCGCGCGAGAGATGGGCGCCGCCATCATCGAGGTCGCCAATACGGAAAGCGCCATCACCGATCTAGCGCGCGAATGGAGAGGCCACCTCAAGGCCACCATCGTGGGCCTGACGGGCTCTACCGGCAAAACCACCACCAAGAATCTCGTGCGCGACGTGGTTGCCGCGGGTAAGTCGGTGGTTGCTACCCTGGCCAATCAGAACAACGAGCTCGGCGTTCCCAAGACCCTGCTCAATGCCAATCCCGAAACCGAGGTCATCGTGGTTGAGATGGGCATGCGCGGCTTGGGTCAGATCGAGGAGCTGTGCGAGATCGTAAAGCCCCATTGGGGCATCGTCACCAATGCGGGAGAGTGCCACATCGAGCTCTTGGGCAGTCGCGAAAACATCGCGCGGGCCAAGGCTGAGCTTTTCGAGGCCCTGCCCGCGACTCTCGGCATGGCCTTCGTCAACGGCATGGACGACATGGCGGATTTCATGGTGGAGCATGCGCGTCTTTCCGAGCGCCATTGCACCACGGTGTGCTGCGACGGATCGGGCAACTACCGCGCGCTGAACGCTAGCGCCGAAGAGGCGGCATCCTGGCGTGCGCGCCCGGCCGTGTGGGCCGAGGACATCAGCCTCGATGACCAGGGCCGCCCGCACTTCACCCTGTGCTGTCGCGGCTTTGCCGAAGGGTGGCCGTCCGACGCAGAAGACTCCCGCACCTTCCGTCAGGAAGTGCAGCTCGGTCTGCGCGGCATGCACAACGTATCCAACGCCTGCCAGGCTGCGGCCGTTGGCCTTGCGCTGCACCTTTCTCTTGAAACCATTGCTTCTGCGCTCGCGGCATCGGTTCCCGAGAGCGGCCGCCAGGAAGTGGTAGAGGCTCGCGGCGGTTTTACCATCATTAACGACGCCTACAACGCAAATCCTGACTCCATGCGCGCATCCCTTGCGACCTTCAGCTCGCTGGCGGTAAAGGGCAAGCGCTACGCTGTCCTTGGCGACATGGGTGAGCTGGGCGATTTTGCGCCGGCTTGCCATCGCGGCGTGGGCGAATATGCGGCAGGCAAGGACATCGATCTCCTGATTTGCGTTGGCGAGCTTTCGGCGCACATTGCCGAAGGTGCGCTTGCGGCGGGAATGAGCGCGGACAAGGTTTGTCATGTGCCCGCCGTCCCCGATGTTCTGCGAGAATTGGACGTGTTGCTCGAACCGGGCGACGCCGTGCTCGTCAAGGCTTCGCATTTTATGGAGCTTACGCGAATCGTCGAAGGATTGGTTAACTAGTTATGTTCTCAGTCTTTGCGCAGTATCCGACATTCCTCGTGTTTTTAGCGGTGGTTCTCGGCATCGTCATCACCATCGTCCTCATGCCCGTGTGGATTCGCTTTCTGAAGTCGAGCCAGATCGGGCAGCAGGTGCGCGCCGACGGCCCTGAAAGCCATTTGGTAAAGCAGGGAACGCCCACCATGGGCGGTGTGATCATGCTGATCGCAGTTATCCTGTGTACGCTGCTCGTATGCGCGCCGACGCCCGATACCTACCTGCTTTTGGGCGCCACGGTTCTCACCGGCGTTCTGGGCTTTATCGATGACGCCTCCAAGGTTGCTCACGAGCGGTCCCTCGGCTTGACCCCCAAGGCAAAGCTTGTCGGTCAGTTTGCCATCGCAACCGTGTTCGCGCTGGCTGCTGTCAACGTCCTTCACATCGCCCCGACGGTTGAGATCCCCTTCGTCTACACCTTTGATCTGGGTGTTTTGCAAACCACCCTGCCCATCGGTGAAGAGGGCCTGGTCATTCCCTGGCTCTACCTCATCTTCGTCGACATTCTCATGGTGGGCATGTGCAACGCCGTCAACCTCACCGATGGCCTTGATGGCTTAGCTTCCGGCACGGTCATGATCGTCATGATCGTCATGGCGGCTATAGCCTATCACGCAAATGTGCTTTCGGCTGCTATCTTCTCCGCAGGTCTTGCGGGCGCTTGCATCGGCTTTCTGTGGTACAACTCCTATCCGGCCGATATCTTCATGGGAGACACCGGCTCTCTTGCCCTCGGTATGGCACTTGGCTGCCTTGCCGTGGTCACCAAGACCGAGTTCATCGTAATCATCATCGGCGGTCTGTTCGTTGCCGAGGCTCTTTCCGTCATGATTCAGGTCGCATACTTCAAAAAGACCAGGAAGCGCATCTTCCTCATGGCGCCGCTGCATCATCACTACGAGAAAAAGGGTTGGAGCGAAACCAAGGTGGTCATTCGCTTCTGGATCGTCTCTGGTGTTTTGGCCGCCTGCGGCTTCGTCCTCTACTTCTCGGAGTTCATGTTCGCCTAAGGCTCTAATTGAATAGGGAAGGTAAGCGCTCCGTTACGGGGCGCTTGTTTTTTATGCGTTCGATCTTTCTCGTTTCGTCATTGGCTGCTAAGCTAGCTTAGTTAACCTTAAACGTACGACATGCGGGGTTTGGACGCTTCGAAAGGCATGCTAAACGCTCGCATCTAAACGCAGAACAAGAGGAAGTGCGAGCAGTTATGACTCACATTGAGCTTCTCGAAGGGCGTAAGTGCGCCCCCGTGCAGCTAGGTGACGTTTTGGTCCTTGGTTTGGGAAAGAGCGGCCTTGCCTGTGCAGATTATCTGATTGCCCTTTTGGGTACGCGCGTTGCAAGCTTGACTGTTGCAGCTGGCAAATCCAACGAAAAAGCCGAAGCTTGGGCGGCTCGCGCTCGCGAGGCTGGCGCCTGCGTGGAATTTGACCTCGAGAGCTTTGATCGCAGCTTCGATCTCTGCATCGCAAGCCCCGGCATCTCCGAGTTCTCGGATTTCTATCTCAACGCCGCTGCGGTAAGCGGTGAAATCATGAGCGAGGTGGAGTTTGCCTGGCGCGAAAGCGCGACGGACTCCCGATGGGTTGCCATCACGGGCACCAACGGCAAAACCACCACCACCGCTATGACCGAGCATCTTCTCAAGGTCGCGGGCATGAAGGCCAGTGCCGTGGGAAACATCGGCGACACCTGCATTGAGGCGGTGGCTGCCGGTCAGACCGAGCTGTACGTGGCGGAAGTGTCCTCTTACCAGCTTGCGTCAACCATAAACTTTGCACCCCAGGTTTCTGTCGTGCTCAATATCACGCCCGATCACCTGAGCTGGCATAGGAGCCATGAGGCCTATGCGGCCGCCAAGTGGAAGGTTCTCTCCAATTTGGCGAAGGTGGACGGTGCCGTGGCCGTACTCGACGCCACCGACGACGAGGTGCGTGCGAAGGTACGCGAGCTTCGCGCGCAGGAGGTCGAGGAGCGAGGATACGATTACATTCCCGTTGGCACGAAGCTCGGTCTTCGCTTCGATATGCGCGAGGCCTGCGGTAGCGACTTTGCTGCCTTCATTGCTGAAAACGGCTGCCTTCACGTGGCGGCTCCTTGTGCGGAGGCCGACCTTGCGCGTGCGGATGCCCTGCGGGTTGCAGGTGACCATAATGCTGCCAATGCTCTTGCGGCGGCTTCTGTCGCCCTTGCCCTTGGAGCTTCGCCTGAGTTGGTAAAGGAGGGCTTGGAAAGCTTCGCGCCCCTTGAGCACCGCATCGAGCCCTGCGGGCAGGTGGCGGGGGTTTCTTGCTACAACGACTCTAAGGCCACCAATGTGGATGCCGTCTTGAAAGCCCTCGTTGCTTTTGGCGACGTGAAGCCCATCATCCTGCTCGGTGGCCGTGACAAGGGCACCGATCTTGAGCCCCTGATAGCAGCATGTGCCCAGTCCGCGAAGGCCGTGGTGCTCTTCGGTGAGTCTCGAGATCGCTTCGATGCTTCCTTTGCGGCGAATGAGCGCATGAAGGAGGCCTGCGTTCCCATTATCTTGGCAGACCGCATGGAGGATGCGCTCGATGCCGCGCTTGCCGCGGCGTGCGCGGGTGACGTGGTCTTGCTTTCGCCCGCATGCGCATCGTTTGATGAGTTCAGCTGCTATGAGGAGCGCGGCGAGGTGTTCAAGCGTCTCGTGGCGCAGCGCGCTTTGGCGGCTGCTTCTGGCGAAGAGAACTAGGCGGTTGATACGCCCCATGGCCGCAGGCAGCAGAAAGAACACAGGCGATCCCGCCGATATCCTCGGGCCGCGCATCATCCTCATGCTGGCGGTGCTCGCGCTCGTGCTCATCGGCTTGGTGATGGTGTACTCCACCTCATCGGTTAACGCCATCGAAGAGGGTCTGTCCACTACGCACTACATCGTGCGACAGGTGGCCTTTACCCTCATCGGCTTAGGTCTTGCGGTCGTTTTGTACAAATTCATTCCCTACCGTTGGTGGGGTGGAAAATGGGTTTGGATCGTGTGGGGCGTTGCGGTGGTCCTGCTCATCCTCACGGCGCTCATCGGCATAGAGGAATACGGCGCGAAGCGCTGGTTGGGCGTCGGTTCGTTTACCATTCAGCCTTCCGAGTTCGTCAAGATCGCCTTCGTGCTCATGGCCGCACGTATTCTCTACGATGCCCGCAACGAGACTATCACCTCGACTGCTGCTCTCGCCCAGGCCATCGTGCTGATCATCGTTCCTGTTATGCTGCTCTACCTCACGCAGTCTGACCTGGGCACCACCCTCATCATCCTCATCGGCGTCTATGCGGTCATGTGGCTGGGCGAGGTGCCGAGCAAGGCCATGATAGCTTTGGCTGTCGTGGGCTTCCTGTTCGCCCTGTACGCCGTTTTCGGTACGGGCTATCGTTCCGATCGCATGGTGTACCTCAATCCTTGGGACGACGGCCAGGGCGGTTACGGCACGGGTTACAACATCATCAGGTCCTACTATGCTCTCGCAGAGGGCGGGCTGTTTGGCGTGGGCCTGGGTAACTCCCACGAGAAGTACCAGTACCTCTTCGCTTCCGAAAGCGACTTCATCTTCGCCATTCTGGGCGAAGAGCTTGGCATGGCGGGCTGTCTTCTGGTCATCGGCCTGTTCTTAACCGTGCTTTACGCTGGCCTGCGCATTGCGCGCAGCGCCCCCGATGACCTTGGCGTTATGATTGCCGGCGGTTTGGTCATCATGCTTGTCTTCCAGGCTTTTCTTAACATGGGCTGCGTCATCGGCGTGCTTCCCACTACGGGAAAGCCTTTGCCCTTCGTGTCCCATGGCGGCTCGTCGATGATGTCCTCCATGATCATCGTCGGACTTATCCTGTCGGTATCGCGGGCCGCCGAAGAGGAGGTCGCCATGTACGAGCGCAGACGCGACGATCTGCGCGTGGTGAGGGCCGTTGAGGACGACTCCTTCATGCATACCGCTTATGCGGATGCCTGGCAGGACTTTGGGCAGGGCTCGCGCAACGTGCGCAGCTTTGACAGCCTGCCGCGTTCTGCATCTTTTGATTCCCATGTCAATTCCACACGTTCAAGCAGGAGGTAGGAACATGCGCGTTGTCGTTTCTGGTGGCGGAACCGCAGGTCACATCAATCCCGCGCTGGCTTTGGCCGAGGTGCTGGCCGATCGTGGCTGCATCGTCGATTTCGCAGGCACGCCGCAGGGCGTCGAGGCGCGTCTGGTGCCCCAGGCAGGCGTTCCCTTCAAGGCCTTCGAGGCTTCGGGCTTTAACCGTCGCAAGCCTGCCACCATCGTTTCGGGCATTAGCAAGATCATGAAATCCACCAAGGCGGCCAAGGCATGGTTTGCCGAGATCAAGCCCGACGTGGTCGTGGGGTTCGGCGGATACGTATCCATTCCCGTTGCCCGCGCGGCGCTTTCCATGGGCATCCCCGTTGTGGTGCACGAGCAGAACTCGGTCATGGGTATGGCGAACAAGTATCTTTCCAAGCGCGCAAAGACCGTGTGCCTGACTTACGAGTGCACTGCTTCTGCCGTGGAGGACGCGTCTAAAGTGCGCGTGACGGGCAATCCCGTGCGCTCCTCAGTCCTCAAGGCGGACCGTGAGGAGGGGCGTGAGATGCTCGGTTTGGCCGAAGACGAGTTCATGCTGCTCGTGTTTGGCGGCAGTCTGGGCGCGCGCCAGATCAATTCGGGTATTGCCGCCATGAAGGATGAGATCCTTGCGAACGAAAAG
>JAFXIM010000267.1 GCA_017533165.1 Eggerthellaceae bacterium | reverse complement strand
TTCCGCTTCCGTCGGGAAGGTTGTTATTCGGGCTAGAGCGGAGCATTCGGTTGCCGTTTGCGCGCTGTTGGGCTTGCGCGATAAGGCTGCCGCTGACTTCGCCGTTGCCGAGGGATTCCTGGAAGGCGATGCGGTCATCAAGCGTGCCGTCGGCTTCCCATTTCGCGATGTCCTCATCGCTCGGGATGCAGGGTGAGCTTGCCTGTGCTGCGTCTGTGCCATGAGAGTGGGCGAGAGCTTCGCTTTCAGGCTTAGCATCCTGCTGGAGCGCGCTAGAGTCGCTCTCATCCTCCGGGTTTGCGTAGGCCAGACCTGCCGCGGGGAGGCAGAGGCTGAAGGCAAGGGCAAAGGAGAGAAGGCAGCGGGGGACGGCATGCTGGAGGCTGGTATTCATGTCGCTCCGATCGACGGAATTTTTGTTTCGAAAATAGTACCATTTGCTTAAGGAGGCATTGCCCGTGCGGCGGTGATTTTACATTCGGCTTAAACATTCCGCTGACTCTGTATTAGACGGCGGCGATGATTGCTACGGCGTCGTCGATCTGCCCCAGGGCGCTGTTGACAACATGGATCTCAATCAGTTCAAGGGATACATTGCGTTTCGCGAGGAGAACAACAAGTTGAAGGAGATCTTCCAGGTCTCTCATCGTATTGATTTCGGCTTCCTCGACGCCAAGAAGCGCCAGCTTATGGGCCTCTAGGCACTAGGCTTTCGAAAAGCTAGCTTAAACCGAAAGAGTTGAAGCCTGGCAAGTTAATACAAGGGTCTCGTGCTTTAATGGTAGCGTGAGACCCTTATTTGCTATGGGGACTATTGGACGTGAAGAGGAGGGAGGCGTATGGCAACGCAGGTTACGAACTACCAATGCCCTGCCTGCACGGCGCCGCTTCATTACGAGGCAAGCGTCGGAAAGCTGCAATGTGACTTCTGCGGATCGGCCTTCACCACCGAAGAGGTGGAAGCCTTCTACGCGCAAAAGGATGATCAAGCGGCTGATGCTTTCCAGCAGACTGAGACTCAGCGTGCGCAGGATGAGGTCGTGGCGGCTTCAGGTGAGCAGGCCGTCGAGGAGGATGGCGCGTGGAGCGATTCCGTTGCCAGCGAGGAGTGGAGCGTCGAGGGCACTGACCTTCGCATTTACAACTGTCCCTCCTGCGGTGCGGAGCTCGTGTGCGATGAGACGACTGCCGCAACGGCTTGTCCCTACTGCGACAACCCCACCATCATCCCTGGTCAGCTGCGCGGTATGCTGAAGCCCGACTATGTCATCCCCTTCAAGTTGAAGAAGGAAGATGCGATTGCCGGTTTGAAAAAGCATTACGAAGGCCGCCCCTACCTGCCCAAGGTTTTCAAGGACGAAAACCACCTGCAGGAGATCAAGGGTGTTTACGTGCCCTTCTGGCTGTTTGATGGTGAGGCTCAGGGTCGTGCAGTCTTCGAGGGCACACGTTCGCGCATGTACCCCATGGGTGAGAACCGTGTAACCGAGACAAGCCACTTTAGCGTCGTCCGCGAGGGCGCAGTGGCTTTCTCCAAGATTCCCGTCGATGCATCATCGAAGATGGACAATGACTACATGGATTCGCTTGAGCCCTTCGATTATTCCGAGATGAAGCCCTTCTCGACCGCTTACCTTCCCGGCTTCTTTGCTGACAAATACGATGAAAGCATCGATGAGTGTGGCGGCAGGGCGGATGAGCGCGCAAAGGCCACCATCGTCGATAGTCTGCGCAATTCCGTTACCGGGTACGAGGGCGTTATTGACCGCGGTTCGCATGTGGTTATGAAGAGGGGTGAGGTCAAGTACGCGCTCTTGCCTGTATGGCTCCTCAATACCAAATGGAACGGCGAGACGTACCAGTTCGCCATGAACGGCCAAACGGGTAAGTTCATCGGGCACTTGCCGCTTGACAAGGGCCTGCGCATGAGGTCCTTCATCACCACTTATCTCATCGCGTTTTTGGTGGTTGCTTTGCTCGTTCTGTTCCCTGGTGGCCTTCTGGGCCTTCTTGGAATGTAGGGGGTAGGACATGAAGAGACTTATTAAAATCTTCGCCGCGGCCGTAACCCTGTCCGTGGTGATGGCCCTTCCCTTCGCCTCTCAGGCGGTTGATCGTATCAATGTGTTTGGCGAAGGTGAGCGCGTCGTAGAGTTGGCATACGCATCCGAAGCCCAGCTTTCGCATGTGACGGATACGGCCGGCTTGCTCGATTCGAGCGAAGTTGCCGAGCTTGAGTCGAAGGCTCAAGCTATTGAGGACACGTACGACTTTGGCGTGTATATCGTAACGGTGAACGACTATACGGACTTCTCGACGACGAGCGTCTTTGATGCCGCCATGTCCATCTACAAGGGCTACTCCTTGGGCGTTGGGGATGGTGACGACGGCTTGATGCTGCTGATGTCCATGTACGACCGCGACTACAGCCTCATCACCTATGGCGATTTCGGCAATTACGCATTCAACGATGACGCTCGCGAGTCTTTGACAGGATACTTCCTTGACGATTTCTCGGATGACGAGTGGTTCTTGGGCTTTAGCGACTACCTGGACGTTGCGGCTCTCTACACCGAGTCGGCGCGTGCCGGAGCTCCCTATACTTCGGACAACATTATCATGACTGAGGACGAGATTTCCGCGAGCATCTTCTTGGGCTTTGCGGCGATGTTTATTTTGCCGCTGATCATCGCCTTCATTGTGGTTGCATATAAGAGCTCCAAGATGAAGTCCGTCGCTGCGGCAACGCAAGCTGCAGAATACGCACTTGGCGGATTGGTTCTTACGGGGCAGCGTGATGACTTCACGCATACGACCCGTGTGGTGACGCGTGTGCAGACGAACAATTCGCCCACGGTAAGCCACAGCGGAGGGTTCTCGGGTACGAGCGGGAAGTTCTAGGCTCTAAGGCGGCGTTCTCTGCCGCTGAACAAATGCGCAAGATCGTGTAATATCGTACGAGGGCGTGTATAGTGAAGGGGTAATAGCGAGGCGAGCGCAAGGCTCAATGCTTCGCATATGAAAGGAGTTCAGATGGGACTTATCAAGGCTGCAATGGGATCCGCCGGCGGCGTGCTCGCCGACCAGTGGAAGGAGTACTTCTACTGCGAGGCCATTCCCGCTGACGTGCTGGCGGTGAAGGGCTCGAAGCGCGTCTCCGGCCGCTCGAGCAACACCAAGGCCACCGACAACATCATCAGCACGGGCTCGGTCATCGCCGTGGCCGACGGCCAGTGCATGCTCATCGTCGAGCAGGGCAAGGTCGTGGACGTGTGCGCCGAGCCGGGCGAGTACACCTACGACGCCGCCACCGAGCCCTCCATCTTCTCGGGCGACCTCGGCGACGCCGTCATGGCGTGCTTCCAGAACGTCGGCAAGCGCTTCACCTTCGGCGGCGAGGCCCCGATGGACCAGCGCGTCTACTACTTCAACACCAAGGAGCTCGTCGGCAACAAGTACGGCACGCCCTCCCCGGTTCCCTTCCGCGTGGTCGACGAGCGCGCCGGCATCGACATCGACATCGCCATCCGCTGCTTCGGCGAGTACAGCTACAAGGTGGTCAACCCGCTTCTGCTCTACGCCAACGTGTGCGGCAACGTGTCCGAGGCCTACTCCCGCGAGGAGCTCGACGGCCAGCTCAAGAGCGAGCTCCTGACCGCGCTCCAGCCGGCCTTCGCCCGCATCTCCGCCATGGGCATCCGCTACTCGGCGCTGCCCGGCCACACAACCGAGCTCGCCGATGCCCTGAAGGAGGAGCTCTCCGCCCAGTGGCGCGACTTCCGCGGCATCGAGATCCAGCGCGTCGGCGTCTCCTCGGTCAAGGCGAGCGAGGAGGACGAGGCCCTGATCAAGGAGCTGCAGCGCAACGCCGCGTTCCGCGACCCCAACCTCGCGGCGGCCTACATGGTCGGCTCCACGGGCGCCGCGATGCAGGCGGCGGCCGCCAACGAGGGCGCGGGCGGCGCGGCCATGGCCTTCATGGGCATGAACATGGCCCAGGGGGCGGGCGGCATCAACGCCCAGAGCCTCTACCAGATGGGCGCCCAGCAGCAACAGCAGCAGGCGGCCCAGCAGGCCGCCGCCCAGCCCGCGGGCTGGGCCTGCTCCTGCGGCCAGGCGGGCAACCAGGGCAACTTCTGCGCGGGCTGCGGATCCCCCAAGCCGAAGCCGGCGGCCGCTTGGAAGTGCTCCTGCGGCGCCGAGAACACGGGCAAGTTCTGCGCGAGCTGCGGATCCCCCAAGCCCGCCGAGCCCGAGGGGTGGACCTGCTCCTGCGGCGCGGTGACCAAGGGCAGGTTCTGCCCCGAGTGCGGCGGCAAGAAGCCCGCTGGCGTGCCGCAGTACAAGTGCGACAAGTGCGGCTGGGAGCCCGAGAAGGGGTCTCCTGCGCCGAAGTTCTGCCCCGAGTGCGGTGACCCCTTCGACGACGGCGACGTGGTCGCATAGTAGCGAGAGATAGCCTTTTTTGTATATCAAAAAGAGGACCGCGGCTGCGGTCCTCTTTGCATGAAGGCTTGTTTTTAGCTCGAGCTACCGATGTGGTAGTTCATGTTGAGCCAGCCGTTGTTTGTCTCGGCGATGTTTTCGAGATCAACTTCGGCTTCGCCGCAGGCACTGAAGGAGTTGGCTGCGGTTTTCGCTGCGAGTTTCAGGCGCTTCGTGGCAAATGCATTTTCGCGTAGGTCGATGCCATGGTCTTCTATGAAGGTGTTCACGAGCATATCGTAGATATAGTCCGTGAAGTCGTAGTCAGTAAAGGCAGTCGAGGATGCTTGAGCGTCGCTTCCGCGCTCCTGGTTGCCCGATTGGGGGACGCTAGTTGTATGGCTTACTGCTGCCTGCGTGAACGCTGCTGTTTGTGCGGTTTGGGTCCTTGTGCCGGCCTGCATATATTCCGAGTTATCTGCTAGGTACCTTCCCATGCTCGAAGGCTTCATGAGCCGAAGTTCCGGGTAGTATTTGCGCAGGGTGTCGTTGGAGATGTAGGCTTTATCAAGCCGTTCGCGCAGGGCTTTCTTTTTGGCGCGTTGACCTAGGCCAAGTCGATCAATTTCCTTCATGAGTTCAACGCGCTTGCTGTCGAGAAACTTCTCAGCTTCTCTCACCATCTTTTGGATAACGGCTTTGTCGTAAGCCTGCCTGTCTTCGTCGCATGCGAAGATGATAAGCCTAATACGCGAAGGCTGTGCTTCGAGGCCGGGGTTGAAGCCGGCGAGCGTAGCGGCAAGTCCGCCCGGGTCGAGGTGGGTGCCCTGCTGCGTGAGGGCGCGAACGCAGAAGGGGTCAATGCTGGTTTGTTGGAACTTGTTCACCATGCGCGTGCCCTTGGGGACGACGATCGAATCCAAGGGGCAGTCGCAGAAAACGTTACTCCCTAAGGTGAGGGGAGCGGGCGGGAGTTTGATGGCAGCGATTGCCGTCGAGCTGAAGGCGTTGTCGCCGATGAATTCAAGCTCTTTTGGGAGCGTGATGGATGAGAGCACTTTGCAGTCTTGGAAGGCGTTGCTGTCGATGGTTTTGCAGCTACGGGGGATAACGATGGATGAGAGGGAGCTGCAGTAGGCAAAAGCGCCCGGTCCGATGCTTTCCACGCCATTGCCCAGATAGACTTTGCTCAGGCGCATACAAGAGCGGAATGCGCTCGCGTGGATTTCCCTCAACGTATCGGGGAGGGTGACCGAGGTGATGAAGCTGCAGTCGGCGAAAGCCTCTTTGCCGATGGCTCGTACGTTTTGAGGCACCACCACTTCAGTGCCGCTACCGCGATAGCTTTTGAGGATGGCTCCGACGATTTCGAAGTCTGAGCTCTGCGCACCGGTGGATCGGCTGGTGCTCGAGGCGTTCTGCGCATGGCCCGCAAACAGGGCCTGATAACGCTGGATATCGTCGATGGCTCTTCCGCAAAAGGGACAGAATCCCTTGCTTGTGCTTTCGTCAAAGATATCAATCTGTGCTGAGCAATGAGGGCATTGCAGCGGTTTGAGCGCCATGGTTTCCCTTCCTTGGCCTGATTGGTGGATTGTCGGATGCACAATAAGCAACGCTAACCATTATAGTTTTGCGCAAAGTGAGCTGAAACGAGATGTGAGTATGATTGTGCTGAGCAAATCATACTTGAGAAGGAGACATTATGGACTGGATGGAAGACTTCATTGCGAAGAAACCCTTTGAGGATCGCCCATATTACGGAAGGCCCGTCGAGCGCATTCCGTTGTTTTTGGAGCGCTTGGGAAATGTGTGGATGACGCATTTCCCAGACTGGCGATTTGGGCAGTTAGTGTGCAATCTGGATCGCCACTACCGGGCCACTCACGACGATTGCGATTTCTTCTACTTGGAGGAAGACGATTTCGTAGCGTTTTTGGAGGAATACGCAAATAGGGGGTAGGAGCAAACGACGATGTTTTGTCAGATGAAGTCAATAGCCGAATTTGAAATCTGACTAATAATGGTGAATTGGGAGTAGAATGGGGGGATCTGATTCAGGGGGGATTTGGTGAAGGACAGCGTGCTGCAGCAGCTTCGCAGCTTGTGCAACATAGAATACGTTCTTGCTATTGCGGGCATGTTCATGCTCTGGCCTGTTCTGCGCGCCCCCTTTCAGTTCACTGTGATGGCTGCCGGTTCGGCATCGGGGTTTCATCCTCATTTTTTCTATGACGTTTGCCTCGTGGCGTTCGGCGCGTTGATGGCGTTGCTTCT